>CAYWMF010000201.1:0-3532 GCA_964459175.1 uncultured Oscillospiraceae bacterium | reverse complement strand
GTCACTCTCATGGGCAACATCGGCGGCAAAGCGGTCGGCCTTTGCGGTATGGACGGCCAAATGATCGAGGCTGAAATGCTGAATCCCGAGCTGGGCTTTGTCGGAGAAATCAAAAACATCAATCCCGCGCCGATACGCGACCTGCTGCAAAACGGCTACATTCCGATAATTTCCACCGTCGGCTTCGACAAAGAGGGCAACATTTACAATATTAACGCCGACACCGCGGCGGCGCGAATTGCGGCGGCATTGGGCGCGGAAAGCCTTATTTCCATGACCGACATCAGCGGTATAATGCGCGACAAGGACGACCCATCAACCCTTATTCCGAAAATCAAGGCCAGCGAGGTACCGGATTTGATAAAGGACGGCATAATTTCCGGCGGCATGATCCCCAAGGCTCAATGCTGTGTGGACGCTATCGAGCGCGGTGTTAAAAAGGTATTTATCATCGACGGCAGAATTCCGCATTCAATCATCATCGAAACCCTCACCGACGAGGGTATCGGAACAATGTTTATATAAAAAGAGGACATTATGAACACAACAAAACAAAACGACAAAGAATATATTGCCGCCTCCTACGGACGCTTCGACGTGCTTTTCACCAAAGGTGAGGGCTCGCTTTTGTACGACGAAAACGGCAAAAAATATATTGACCTGGGCAGCGGCATCGCCGTAAACACCTTTGGTCTGTGCGACAAAATATGGCAAGACGCCGTAAATAAGCAAGCGGCCACGCTTCAGCACGTTTCGAACCTTTACTACTCCGAGCCGCAAACAAGGCTTGCCGAAATGCTGTGCAAAAAAACCGGCATGAAAAAGGTTTTCTTCTCGAATTCGGGTGCCGAGGCCAATGAATGTGCCATCAAATGCGCCAGAAAATATTCCTTTGACAAATACGGCGAAGGCAGAAACGTCATAATCACGCTTAAAAACAGCTTTCACGGCCGCACCGTGACCACTCTTTCCGCCACCGGTCAGGACGTTTTTCACACCACGTTCGGCCCCTTTACCGAGGGCTTTTGCTACGCCGAGCCTGACAATATCGACAGTGTAAAGGCGCTTGTTAACGACAAAACCTGTGCTGTTATGATGGAGCTTGTACAGGGCGAGGGCGGAGTTCACGCGCTGGACAAGAGCTTTGTAAAAGCCGTCGAGGCGCTGTGCCGCGAAAAGGACCTCATGCTGATAATTGACGAAGTCCAGACCGGCAACGGTCGCACCGGCGCGCTTTATTGCTACATGAACTACGGCATTACGCCCGACATTGTTTCCACCGCCAAAGGCTTGGCGGGCGGTCTGCCGATGGGTGCCACAATGATGGGTGAAAAGGTTGAAAACACAATAACCGCCGGCTCGCATGGCTCGACCTTCGGCGGAAATCCCGTCTGCGCCGCGGCCGCGTGCAGTGTAATCGAGCGAATCGACGAGGCGCTTTGCGCCGAGGTTCGCCGCAAGAGCGAATACATCATGAACGCCCTCAGCGGTGCAAAGGGCATCAAGAGCGTTTCCGGCATAGGCTTCATGCTGGGCATCGAAACCGAAAAGCCGGCCAAGGACATCGTGGTAAAATGTATCGAAAACGGCGTTGTTCCGCTGACCGCGAAAAACAAGGTTCGTTTGCTGCCCGCGCTGAATATCCCCGACGACCTGCTTTGCGAAGCTGTCGAAACACTCAAAAAAGTAATTGCCGAATAACCGAATTTTTGAAAGGAAAATATACAATGAACCATCTTTTAAAGCTGTCGGATCTTTCGACCGACGAAATATTTGAAATTCTCGACCTTGCCGACAAGCTCAAAGCAGAGCGCAAGGCCGGCGTCGAGCATCACATTCTCAAGGGCAAAACGCTGGGCATGATATTCCAAAAATCCTCCACACGTACCCGCGTTTCCTTTGAAACCGGCATGTATCAGCTGGGTGGCTCGGCACTTTTCTTGAGCTCGCACGACCTGCAAATCGGCCGCGGTGAGCCGATACGCGACACCGCGCGTGTGCTCAGCCGCTATCTTGACGGCATAATGATACGCACCTACAAGCAGAGCGACGTCGAGGAGCTGGCGGAATACGGCTCGATTCCGATAATAAACGGTCTTACAGACTATGCGCACCCCTGCCAGGTGCTGGCCGATTTAATGACGATACGCGAATACAAAAAACAGCTTAAGGGACTGAAAATGTGCTTTATCGGCGACGGCAACAACATGGCAAACTCGCTGATTGTAGGCGGCATAAAGGCCGGCATGGAGGTTTCAATTGCTTGCCCCGCCGACTACAAACCGGACGCCGAAATCATGGCATGGGCTGAAAAGAACGGCAAATTCACCTGCACCGAATGTGTAAAAACCGCCGCCGAAAACGCCGATGTGCTGTACACCGACGTGTGGGCATCCATGGGACAGGAGGGCGAGGCCGAAAAGCGCAAAATTGCCTTCAACGGCTATCAAATCAATGACGGCGTAATGGTCTGCGCCAAGTCCGACGCAATGGTTCTCCATTGTCTGCCGGCGCACCGCGGCGAGGAAATCACCGAAAGTGTGCTGGAGGCACACCCCGAAATTTTTGACGAAGCGGAAAACAGACTGCACGCTCAAAAGGCAGTCCTTGTAAAATTAATGAAATAAATAAAACTTCGGAGTAAAATATATGAAGAAAAAATATCTTGTACTGGAAAACGGCAAAATTTTCGAGGGCGAGAGCTTCGGCTTCGACGGCTGTGTCACGGGCGAAATTGTATTCAACACCGCGGCCGTCGGCTACACCGAGGCGCTCACCGACCCGGCCTATTACGGTCAAATCGTCGTTCAGACCTTTCCGCTGGCGGGCAATTACGGCTTAACGGCGGAGGATTTCGAAAGCGAAAAGCCACGGCTTTTCGGCTACATCGCCCGCGAATTTTGCGATGAACCGTCGAATTTCCGTGCCGAAATTACGCTGGACAAATTTTTAAAGGACAACGAAATTGTCGGTCTTTGCGGCATCGACACCCGCGAGCTTACCGAAATTATCCGTGAAAACGGCACAATGGCGGCCTGCATCACCGACCAAGCCACACCGGAAATTATGCAAAGCCTTAAGGGCTTTAAAATTACCGATGCGCTGAAAAGCTCCGCCGGCGCACCCAAAAGCTATCCCGCCGACGGAAAAGAAAAATTCCATGTCGTTATGATCGACTACGGCGCCGAAAGAAGCACCGTCGAGGCGCTCACCGCGCGCGGCTGTCGTGTGACCGGCGTTCCGTACACCGCAAGCGCCGAAGAAATACTGACGCTCAGCCCCGACGGCATATTCCTTTCCACCGGCGCGGGCGACCCGCGTGAGAACGCCGAATGTGTGGAGGTTTTAAAGGGATTAACCGGTAAAAAGCCGATTTTCGGCATAGGTCTGGGGCATCAGCTGTTCGCGCTGGCGCAGGGCGCCGAAATCGAAAAGCTCAAATACGGCCATCACGGCGCAAGCCAGCCGGTAAAAAGCGCCGTCACCGGCAAAGTGTTTATCACCGCGCAAAATCACGGCTATACTGTAGTTC
>CAYWMF010000200.1:0-3537 GCA_964459175.1 uncultured Oscillospiraceae bacterium | reverse complement strand
CCGATAGCCAGCCCGGTGTAAACCTGATGCCAGCCGCCGGACAGCATTGTCAGCATTGTAAAAGCGTCTTCCTTGCTTTTCGGCTTGCCCATAATCAAGCCGTCGTATGAAACTATCGTGTCGGCGCAAATTACAATATCGTCATCGTCAAAGCTTCTTTGCGCTCTGGCCGCGCGCAGCTTACGCGCCGCCAAGCCCGCGGCATATTCGTCGGGAGGCAGGTCGCCCGCCACCGATTCGTCGGCATCCGACGCGGCAATTTTAAAGCTGATACCGAGGTTTTGCAATATTTTCTGACGTCGTTTGGATTTGGACGCGAGAAATATGTTCATTTTTATACCCTTTCAGTTATGTTTTGTCGGTTGTGTGTCGGTTTTTGAGTTAAGCGGCGCTCAATGCTTTGCGATTGACGGCATTTCGTCGATATATTTTCTGATAAGCTCTTGAGATACGCCGTTATTTTGTATAATTTCGCGGTAAAAATGTGCGCTCGGCTTCAGCTTTCGCTCAAACGTATTGAAATCCACGTCGATTAAGCCGAAGCGCGGCCGAAAGCTTGACCACTCGTAGTTGTCCATCAGCGACCAGTAAAAATAGCCGCGGACGTCAACGCCCATATCAATCGCTTCCTTTAAAGCGTTCAGATACAGCGCCTCGTACAGGATTCGCCATTTGTCGTCAAAGCAGGCACAGCCGTTTTCGGTTATATAAACCGGTCTGTCCTTGAGGCGGTTGAGCTGGTGGATTATAACCTCCGGCTCAAATTCGTCAAGATAGAACTTCGTGCCGTCCAAAAGATCGAGCTTTTTGTGCATATACCGCTTGCCGCTCAGGTTTTCGGCGCGGGCGTCGATCATGGAACGTGTGTAAATGTTGACCGCCCAAAAATCCATCGAATTTTTGACCTCGCTGTCGTAAAAGCCACCGTAATACGGAATTACGATTTCGCCGGTGCGAACTGCATGCAGCAGAGCTTCGGTCGAGCCGAGATCGATAAGCGCAGCCATGGTTTCGTCGAATTTGTCATGCTTTCTTTGCGGCTCGTACAGCACAAATGCGTGTGCCGAGCTTACCGGCGCCGATGAATATTTTTTTATAATATGGTAGCCGCGCGCATGGAATTTCATAACAGCCAAGCGCCGCTCGTTGTTTTCGGGGGTGGGAGCGCGATAGCCGAATGCTTCGTTCAGAACATTCCAGCCGTCGGCGTAGGGCGCCAAAATCGGCACGATTTTTTCAAGATATTTTTCGAAATACTTTACATTTTCCTTTTTGCACAGTCCGCCAAGCCTGTCAAACCACAGCGGCACGGTGAAATGAATCAGGGTGATGAATATTTTTATGCCCTTTTTCTTTATCGCGTCCAGCTCGTAAAGATAATGGTCGATCGCTTCCTGCGAAAATTCGTCCTCCGACGGCTGAATTCGCGCCCATTCCACACTCATGCGGTAGGCCTGCGAGCCGGTCGCCGCCAAAAGCTCGGTGTCCTCGTCAATCATGTTCCAATGGTTGCATGCCATACCGGACGGCTGAAGCACGCCGGTCGGGTCGTTGGTATAGGCCTTGAGCTCATACTCCCAGTTCTGCGTATTGGTGTTGTTACCCTCTATCTGGTGCCCTGCCGTCGAGGTACCCCACAGAAAGCCATCGGGAAATTTGAAGTCTTTGAGCGAAAAAATATCGTACATCTTGTCGTCTCCTATTATGTATCGGTTTCTCCCATGGTTTTTGCCACCGCCGCACGGAACAGCTCCTCGGCGTCGTGGCTCTTTTCGATGAATTCGTCGCTTTTTCGACGTTCCTCCACCTGCGCGGGGTCGGTAATGCCCTGCTCGTGCCAGTTGGTTAAAATCGTGTTCATGTATTTGAGCGACGGCCGCGAAATTCTATCCACCGTTATGCCGTACGCCTTTTCGATAAGCGAAAAATCCAAGCTCCATTCGTTGAACCACACACCGATAATTTTCTTTTCCGATGGTGACAATTCACGTGCTGTAAATCCGCACAGCTTGCGAAGCTTGCCCTCCTGCGTGGTATAATTCAGCCGCGCGGCGAGGTTCTTTTCCACATCGGCGTACTCTGTTATGCCGTTGTCGCTGAGCGTGTGGATAATCCTTTCCATATAGCCGAGAGACGGCTTTTCGATGATACTGCAATGCTCTGCCACCAGCATTATGCTGTCAACGCTGAAGCCGAGATTGTCGTAAAACGAATACAGCGTCGAAAGCTGAGCCGGGCTGAAAATCTTGCCGAAGCGCCTTTGGCAATAATCCACCAGCGGCTTCATATTCGGCACACTTTCGATGGCCGCCGCCAGCTGCTCGGAGGGATAATCCGAGCGAGCCTGTCGCCGCGGTGCGGAGGACGTCGGTGCGGCGGAAGCCTGTGCGGAGGACGTCGGTGCGGCGGCAGACTTTATCGTTTTGACCGTCTTGACCAGCCCCGCACCGCGCCAAAAGCTTATTGCGGCGTTGACCTCGTCCACTGTAACAGAAAGCGCCGAAGCAATTTTTTCGGCGTCGGATTTTTCAAAGCCTGTCGGAAATTCGGAATACAGATGTATAACGACCTTCAAATCGTTTTCGGATGCGCCGCTCAAATGCCGCACAATCTCACGCGGCATATTAAAGCTATCGCCGTCGCCCGACGGCTTCAAAGCATATGGCATTGTATTCCTCCTTTCCAAAATTGCCGACTGTAAATTTTATTTTTAGCGGCAAGCCGCTCCCCTACCGGTGGTGTCAAATTCATGGCGAAGCCATTTCATTCGCAATGCAAATTATATTTATAGTATAGCATAGTTTTTTTCAAAATTCAATACGAAAAACGAAAATATAATAAAAGGTTCCGCAAAATAGCTACGGAACCTCTTATCATAAAAGCATTAAAGAGTGTTTTCGGAACCGAGAACGTCTTTGATTTTGTGTGCAACCATCTTCTTAACCTCGGCACGTGCAACGGTGAGGTAGGTTCTGGGGTCGAACACGTCGGGCTGTTCTGCCATAACGCGGCGAATGCCGGCGGTCATAGCCAAACGAATGTCGGAGTCAATGTTGATTTTGCATACTGCCAGAGTTGCGGCTTTGCGCAGCTGCTCCTCGGGAATGCCGACTGCATCAGGCAGCTTGCCGCCCAGAGCGTTGATTTCCTTAACGTGCTCCTGCGAAACGGAGGAAGCGCCGTGGAGAACTATCGGGAATCCGGGGATTTTCTGCATGATTTCTTCGAGAATATCGAAGCGCAGCGGCGGGGGTACAAGAACGCCGTCGGCGTTTCTGGTGCACTGCTCGGGCTTGAATTTGTATGCGCCGTGGGAGGTTCCGATAGCAATCGCCAAAGAGTCAACGCCGGTCTTTTCGACGAACTCCTCAACCTCTTCGGGACGGGTATAGGACGAATCCTCTGCGGAAACCTTAACGTCGTCCTCTACGCCGGCCAAACGGCCCAGCTCGCCCTCGACAACAACGCCGCGCGCATGTGCGTATTCAACAACCTTTTTGGTAACCTCGATGTTTTCCTCAAAGGAATAGTGAGAGC
>CAYWMF010000199.1:0-3541 GCA_964459175.1 uncultured Oscillospiraceae bacterium | reverse complement strand
CTGTAAGCCGAAATGCTTTTCGGACCTTTTGCAGATTTCGGGACTTTCGCACGGCACCGACGTTTGGCTGAAAAACGCGCAGGATTTGGTAAGGGACGGAACCTGTACGATTTCCGACGTTATCGGAACCCGCGACAGTATAATGGTTTACTTGATGCTCAAGGGTTTGGAGCCGGGAACGGCCTTTAAAATCATGGAGGACGTGCGCAAGGGCCGCGGACTCAAGCCGGAATACGAGGAGGTAATGAAGCAAAACGACGTGCCCGACTGGTATATAGCCTCCGCAAAAAAGATAAAATACATGTTCCCAAAGGCGCACGCGGCGGCGTATGTTATTTCGGCGCTGAGGCTTGCGTGGTTCAAGGTGCATAAGCCGCTGGAGTTTTATGCGATGTTTTTCACGGTTGCGCCGGGCGGCTTTGATGCCGAAATAGTCATGGGCGGCAAAAGCAGTGTGAGAAATGTCATAAAAACGCTGTCCGACCCCACGCGCGAAAACACTCAAAAGGACAATGCCATGTACAGCACAATGCAGCTGGTCAACGAATGTCTGTCGCGCGGCATAGAGATGCTGCCGGTGGATTTGTATAAATCGGCGGCATACGATTTTCTGCCGGAGGACGGCAAAATCCGATTGCCCTTTTCGTCGATAGCCGGCTTGGGCGAAAACGCCGCGCAGAGCATTTACAACGCGATGCACAGCGGGCAGGAAATACTGTCTATTGAGGATTTACGCATAAAAAGCGGCGTAACAAAGGCGGTTATCGAGGTTTTGAAAAAGCTCGGAGTGACAAAAAATCTTTCGGAAACCAATCAATTGTCAATGTTTTGAGGTGAGCAAAATGATAAAAATTCTTTCGATCGGAAACAGCTTTTCGCATAACGCGCAGGAGTATTTGTATCAGCTGGCGCGCGCCGACAGGCTTGACATGAAAACCGTCAATCTTTATATCGGCGGCTGTTCGCTGGAGCGGCACTGCGACAATCTAAAGCCCGACGGCGAACAATATCCGCTTTACCTAAACGGCCGCAGTACGGGATATAAGACGACAATACTCAAGGCGCTTGAGTCGGACGAATGGGACTTTATTACACTTCAGCAGGCAAGCCATTTCAGCTTTATAAGCGGGAGCTATTATCCGTATATTGTCGAGCTCGGCGAATATGTTCGAAAAATATGCCCAAAAGCGAAAATTTATATTCATCAGACCTGGGCGTATGCCGACGGAAGCGAGCGTTTGAAAAATATGCGCTTTAAAACCATGAGGGATATGACGCGCGCGGTGAAAGGCTGTTATGCCGAGGCGGCGGAAAAAATTCACGCCGAAGGAATTATACCGTCGGGCGAGGCGATGCTTGAGCTTAACGAAAGATGGGATAAGCCGATTCATGCCGATACACTTCATGCCGCAGAGGGCTTGCCCAAATACCTTTTGGCACAGGTTTGGTTCAGAACGCTGGTCGGCAGAGCGCCGAATGGGCTGTACCCTTATGTGTCGCTCACCGATATAACCGACGAAGAGGCGGCGCTGGCGGCACAAATTGCCGCCGATGTTACGGGAATACGCGAATAGTAATATTGACATAGCCTTTATTTTGTGGTATACTAATTATATAATATAAGGAGTGTAGGTGATTATCATATGAAGCTTTCCGTGGAATTGTACACACTCAGCACAAAATTCGGCGACATCAAAGCCGTCGAAACGCTGAAGGCAGCGGGAAGCGATGCCATAGATTATACCTATTACTGGGAACACGAGAGAGAAGAAGTGCTCGGCGACGGATACAAACAATATGCCGAGAGCTTAAAAAAGCATCTGGACGAGGTAGGGATCGAATGCAATCAGGCGCACGCGCCGTTTTCGCTGGAGTATGGTTGCCGTTTTGACGAGACGGACAAAAAATATTTGTACCTGGTACATTCCATCGAGTCCGCGGCGATTTTGGGTGCCGAAAATATAATTGTTCACGCTTTGGGCGTGCCGAAAGATGTTGATTTGAAGGAATACAATGTCGAATTCTATAGAAGCCTTGTGCCGTACTGTAAAAAGTTCGGTATAAATGTTGCCGTGGAAAATCTGTTCGAATATGACAAAAAGAGACGGTGCTTTGTCGGAAGATTCGGTTCTCCGGCCGAGCTTAACGATATGGTGGAGACAATCGATTCCGAGCGGATAACTGCTTGCATCGATGTCGGCCACGCCTCGCTTACCGGTTATGAGCCGGAGGATTTCATTGCCGACGTAAATCCGCATTATTTGAAAGCACTTCATATTCAGGATAACGACTATCTCGGCGATCGGCACATTTTGCCGTATTTGGGCTGCTTTAACTGGAATGCCGTTATGACGGCGCTTAAAAAGGTCGGATACGACGGATATTTGACGTTTGAAATATTTAATTATTTGAGCAGGTTTCCCGAGGAGCTCGCACTCGACGCTTTGAAATTTGCCGTTGCGGTCGGCAAGCATCTTATTTCGATTTACAATAAGCAATAAAGTATATCTTGAAAGGAAAATAAAAATGGTTTGGAGAGTTTATACCGAAAAATACGGAATTCACGCTGTGGAAGCGCAGAAAATCTATAAGGACTTAAAGGAAAATCTGTCCGTTTCAACCCTTACCGCCGTCAGGGTTTTGAACAGATACGACGTAGAGGGCATCGAAAAGGATATTTTTGAGCTTTCCTGCGCGAGCGTTTTTTCCGAACCGATGGTTGACAACGTATATTTTGAAATGCCCGAATACGACGGCAGAATTTTTGCGTCGGAGTATTTGCCCGGTCAGTACGACCAACGCGCCGACAGCGCCGCACAGTGCGTTCAGCTGTTGTCCTGCAAGGAGCGCCCGGTGGTTCGAACCGCGAAAATTTATGTTTTGTCGGGCAATGTCAGCGACGAGGACTTCGAAAGAATAAAGAAATATCTGATTAACCCCGTCGAATGCCGCGAAGCAACGCTGGATACAAAGGAAACGCTGGCAGAGCAGTACGATATTCCGACAGAGGTTGCCGTTATCGACGGCTTTATAACCATGACCGACGAACAGCTTGTCGGGCTTATCGGCAAATATTCGCTGGCGATGGACGAGGCGGATATTATTTTCTGCCGCGACTATTTCAGAACCGAAAATCGCAATCCGACCATGACAGAGCTCAGACTTATCGACTCGTATTGGTCCGACCATTGCCGCCATACCACCTTCCAGACCGCAATTCAAAACGCGTATATCGATGAAAGCGTAATATATGAGGCTTTCAAAAGCTATCTTGAAAAGCGCGAATTTGTATACGGCGGCCGACGTAAGCCGGTAACACTGATGGATATTGCCACAATGGGCGTAAAATATCTTAAAAAGACCGGTCACCTTGACAAAATCGACGAGTCTGAGGAAATCAACGCCTGCTCGATTAAGATTAAGGTCGATACAGCCGACGGCGACGAGGATTGGCTGTTGATGTTCAAAAACGAAACACATAATCACCCCACCGAAATCGAGCCTTTCGGCGGCGCGGCAACCTGCCTCGGCGGCGCTATAC
>CAYWMF010000198.1:0-3581 GCA_964459175.1 uncultured Oscillospiraceae bacterium | reverse complement strand
CGCCCTACGAGCTTGTTTCCAAAACCGATGTTTATATGACCTACAAAGCAGTAAAAGCATTTTTTGAATTTGTATAATAATGACTGATACGAAAAAAAAGCCGGAGCTTTTGTCTCCGGCGGGTAATTACGAAAAATTTGAATTCGCCGTAAGGTACGGCGCCGATGCGGTGTACCTTGCGGGTGATGCCTTCGGCATGAGAGCGGCAGCGGATAATTTTACCTTTGATGAAATGAAAGCTGCCGTTGACAAGGCACACGAGTGTGGTGTGAAGGTATATGTCACCGTCAACACCATGCCGCGCAACCGCGATATCGAGCTTTTGCCGGCGTATCTCGAAAGGCTCGGCGATATAAATCCGGACGCGGTTATTGTGGCTGATCTCGGGGTTTTTTGCAAGGTTAAAAGATGCCTTAAGGATATAGATATTCATATTTCCACGCAGGGTGCGAATTTCAATTATATGACCTGCCGCGCATGGCACGATATGGGCGCAAAGCGTGTTGTGCTGGCGCGCGAGCTGAGGCTTGAGGAGATAGCGGAAATTCGCGCAAAAACTCCGAAAACGCTTGAGCTTGAGGCGTTTGTTCACGGCTCAATGTGTGTTTCGATTTCGGGCAGATGTTTGCTTTCGGATTACTACACCGGCCGCGGCGCCAACGAAGGCAAATGCACTCAGCCTTGCCGCTGGACCTATCATTTTGCCGAGGAAAAGCGCCAAAACGAGGTGTTGACCGGCGAGGTTTACCCCGAGGGAACATATATTTTCGGTTCGCGCGATATGTGCATGATCGAGCATGTCCCCGAGCTGTACGCAGCGGGTATAGACAGCTTCAAGATCGAGGGCAGAATGAAAAGCGCCTACTATACCGCAGTCGTAACCAATGCTTACCGCATGGCGATGAACGATTTTGAGGCGGGCAGACCGCTTAATTCGACTGTGGTGCGTGAGCTGGACAGCGTTTCGCACCGTGAATACTGCACGGGATATTACTTCGACGATACGATGAATACGCCGAATCTTGCATCGACAACGGGATACTTGAAAGAAAAATCCTTTTACGCGACCGTCAGCGATTACGACGAAAGCACAGGACTTGCTAAATGCTGTCAGAAGAATAAGATGTTTGTCGGCGAGGCGGCGCGCTTTTTGACTCCCGGAAAAACGGCGGTCGATATAGAAATAGGAAAGCTGTATAATTCGCAGATGGAGCCGATAGAGTCAACTCCGCACCCGCAGATGCAATTTTATATGCAAATGCCGTTTGCGGCAAAGGCGGGAGATATAATTACTTCCGCACAGTAAGCAGAAAGGATTTTGTGTGCAGTGAAACCCGTTTTTACCGACAAACAGGAAAAACCTAAGCTTTCGTTGAGCGTCAGAGAGCTGTGCGGTTTTGTTTTGCGGCAGGGCGATGTGAAAAGTTCGGCAGGCCATCGAGAAATGATAAACGGCGCCGCAATTCATCGCATGCTTCAGCAGGAATGCCGCTCAAGGGACGAGCAGTATAAGGCGGAGGTTCGGTTGTCCACATGGCTGGAACACAGTGATTTTATACTGGATGTCAGCGGACGAGCCGACGGTGTGACATATGACGGCTTTGAATATACCGTCGATGAAATAAAGTCGGTTATTTATCCGCTTTCACTGATTGACGAGCATTTTTCACGCCTGCACCTTGCACAGGCAAAATGCTATGCGTATATACTGTTAAAATCCAAACGGCTTGAAGCGATAAATGTTAAGCTGATATATTACCACGTGGAGGAAAATACCACACGGGTGTTTAATTATTCCTATACGGCAAGTCAAATAACGGAGTTTTTTCATTCACTGGTCGGCGCCTACGGCAAGTGGGCGCTTTTGGCGCTGGATTTGCACGAGCGGCGCACAGCCGGGGTGTCAAAGCTCCGTTTCCCTTTCAAAAAGGCGCGAAGCGGCCAAAGCGGATTGATGAAGGAATGCTATTCCGCCATGACGCGCGGGTATAATCTGTATGTCAATGCACCTACAGGTATAGGAAAAACCATTTCCACGCTTTACCCGGCGGTGCTGAGCCTTAATAAAAATGCCGATAAGATTTTTTATCTTACCGCAAAAACCTCCACGCAAAATGTGGCGCAGGATACTGTGCGGCTGATTTGCGGCGAAGAGCCGTTTCTCAAATGTGTAACCGTCAGCGCCAAGGGAAAAATGTGCATATATCCCGGAGTCAAGGAAAAGGACTACCCCTGCGAGAGCTGTGAGCGTGGCATTGATTACTACGACAGGGTAAACGACGCGATTTTTGATATTATTACCAACGAATGGCTGATTACCTCCGATACGGTACAGCGGTATGCCGAAAAGCACAAGCTTTGCCCGTTTGAATTTTCGCTGGACATTTCGGAGTGGTGCGACGTGATGATAGGCGACTACAACTACGTTTTTGATCCGCGTGCTGCCATACGCCGCAATATCGAAGCGGGCGAAAGATATATTTTGCTGGTGGACGAGGCGCACAACCTTGCCGACCGTGCACGGGAGATGTTTTCGGCAAGTTTGAAGCTGAGGCAGTTCAAGAGCTTTGACGGAGTGTTCAAGGACAGCTTTCGCGAGCTGGACGAGCTTATCAAAAAAATCGAGGGCATTATAAAGCAGGTTGTTGCCGACGCCGAGGAAAATTCGGAATATGTCAGCTTTGATTTGCCGGAGGCGCTTTACCTATGTGTTATGCGGTTTGAAATGGTGCTTTCGGAAGCCCTGAAAAAGAACCGCGAGGTCTTCACCGAGCTTGAAAAGGAAAAATTCAATGAGCTGATTTCGCTGATGCTGGACTGCCGCCATTTTGTCAATACAGCCGCCTCGTTCGACAAAAGTTATGTGCGCTATGTGGACGAGGGCAAGGAAATAAAGCTTTACTGCGTTCAGCCGGGGGACAGAATTAAAAAAATCGTCGCCGCAAACGGCAACGCCGTGTTCTTTTCGGCAACGCTTTTGCCGTGGGATTATTATTTGAAAATGCTGGGCTACGAGGACAGCGATATTAAATGTGAGGTGGATTCGCCGTTTCTGCGGGATAATTTTCTGATTATGTCGTACGGTCTTTCCACAAAGTACAATGACCGCGAGGCCAACGCACGCGAGTTGGCGAGGGCAATAAAGGCGGCTGTAAGCGCAAAAAACGGCAACTATCTTGTGTTTTTTCCATCGTTTTCGTATATGGAAAGAATAACCGCGGAGTATAAAAGCCTTTACCCCGAATCGCTTTTGCTGTTGCAGAAGCGAAAAATGTCGATGGCCGAGCGGGAAGAATATATTTCAAAGTTTTCCGAAGCACCGCAAAGCACATTGGTGGGATTTGCGGTGATGGGCGGTGTTTTTTCGGAGGGAATCGACCTGACTGGCGACCGACTGACCGGCGTTGTTATTGTCGGCACGGGATTGCCTTCACCGTCGGTAGAGCGCACCGCCGTAACCGCATACTTCGGTGAAAACGACGAAAACGGCTTTGATTACAGTTATTTCTTTCCGGGCATGAACCGCGTTTTCCAGGCGATGGGGCGCGTTATCCGCACAGAAAGTGACCGCGGCTTTGCAT
>CAYWMF010000197.1:0-3607 GCA_964459175.1 uncultured Oscillospiraceae bacterium | reverse complement strand
ATATATAATATAGCAAAAATCTAAAATTTTGAGGAATAACATATGAATTCTCTGACCGAATTATGGAACAACGTTCTGAATTACATAAACAGCGCCGAAAAATACACCACGGCAACCTATAATTTGTGGTTCAAGGATTTGACGCTGTACAAGCTTACCAACACCACGGCATACATAGCGGTGGATTCCGAATTCAAAAGCAACATTCTCAGCGCGCGATACATGGACGACCTGAAAGAGGCGACCGAAAACGTGCTGGGCTTTCCGGTGGAAATCGCGCTGTTTATCTGCGAAGAGGGGCACGACGCCGAAAAGGAATTCACGCGCTATATCAGCAAAAAAGTGGACGAAATCGCCGAAAGCTCCGACAACATAACGCCGCCCACCGAGGAAAAGGCGACAGGCTATACCGCCGAGCCGGAGGATGAGCCCGAAAGCGCGCCGGAGTCTCGCACGCCGACGCCAAACCCCGACTACACCTTTGAAAAATTTATCGTCGGCTCCACAAACAAGTTCGCCTACACCGCCAGCATGAGCGTGGCGGAAAACCCCGCAACCAATTACAACCCGCTGTACATTTACGGCCAGTCGGGCTTGGGCAAAACCCATCTGCTGTACGCGATTTATAACCGCGTGTGCAGTGAGCGCCCCGGCTACAACGCGCTGTATGTGCGCGGCGAGGACTTTGCCAACGAGCTTATCGACAACCTTTCGCGCAAGGAGCCGATGAATTATTTCCGCGACAAGTACCGCAAGGTTGACATGATACTGATAGACGATATACAGTTCATCGCGGGCAAAAAGGCATGCCAGGAAGAATTTTTCCACACCTTTAACGCCCTGCACGAGGATCGCAAGCAAATTATTTTGACAAGCGACCTGCCGCCCAAGGAGATGAAAGCGCTGGAGGATCGTCTGCGCACCCGATTCGAATGGGGTCTGATAGTGGATATTCAGCCCCCGGATATGGAGCTGCGCGTGGCGATACTCAAAAATAAGGCGCGTTCCTGCGGCATGGAAATTCCCAACAACGTGCTGATGTTTTTAGCCGACCATGTCAAAAACAACATTCGACAGCTGGAAGGCGCGGTTAGAAAGCTCAACGCCTACAGCCTTTTGAGCGATTCGCCGATAAACCTCGACACGGCAAAGCTTTTGGTCAGCGATATAATGTCCACCGAAGCGCCGCCGACCTTTGCAACGGACAAAATTTTCGAAATGGTCTGCTCGCGCTACGGCGTCAGCGTGGAGGACGTCATGAGCCAAAAGCGCAATCAGGACATAGTTCACGCCCGCCATATTGTGCTTTACTACATGCGAAAGCTGCTCGACATGACCTTTCCGAACATCGGCAAAACGATGAATATGCACCATTCCACCGTCATGGCGGCAATTGAAAAACTCGACGGTAAAATGAAAGAGGACCCCTCGTTCGAAATGGAAATCACCGAGCTGGGCAAGGATATAAAAAGAGCTATTGATAACGATTGATGCAATTAGCAATTGCGGTTGATTTTACTTCGCAAAATCTTCCTCTTAAAGCCTCCTCTGTGTACGCGACTATCGTCGCTAAGGTTTGAGCATATTTCACATGCTCGCTGTCACACGGAGTGTGACTGAGGGGTTGTTTCCCATCATCTGCTAAAGCCATTCCGATAACAACAATCCGCTCCTCTGCCGGCAATGCCGTTTTCCCGCAAAATATCCGAAATTATCCGAAAATATTCCCGAGTTTCCAACACGCTGTCCGTAAAAATGCGGACAAAATTTTCCGCACAAGCCGAAAAAAAGTTTTCAACATTTGCCTGTTGAAAGCGCTTTCCACACTTTCCGCATTTTGTCCGCGGAAAAATCCGACAGAAATCCAACACACGAAAATCGCAAAATTTCACGGCGCGCGGCAGACATTCGGCGTTTTCCGCACAAGCCGCAAATACTACTTCTTCTACTGCTACGTATATATATATTTATATCTATATATCAGCGCCGAAAAATCGGCGCGGCAAAACAACAGATAAATTTTCACTTTTACCGCAACACGCAAAATCACTCTAACGAAAGGATTGAAATTTAAATGCATATAATTGCACAAAAATCGACACTGCTGTCGGCTATACTGCCCTCGCTCAAAGCCGTTGCCAAAACCTCGGCAAACCCGGTGCTTGAAACCTTCATGCTAAACGCCGTACGCGGCGAAGCCGAAAGCAGTCTTATAATCACCGGCTACGACCTTGAAAAGGGCATCAAGTGCGTAATTCCCGCCGTTGTCAAAGAAGAGGGCAAGATTTTGGTCAGCTCGTCACGCCTGAGCGCCATTATTAACAACCTGCCCGACGGCGACGTCGAAATTACGGCTGACGACAAGCTTAAGGTTAAAATTACCGCCGGAAGCAGTTTATTTGAAATCGCCGGTCTTGCAACCGACGTGTTCCCCACTCTGCCCGAGCTGCGCGGTGACAGAGGCTTCGGCATATCCCAGGGACTTTTGAAGCGCATGACACGCCAAACCTCGTTTGCCGCCTCGACTATAGACAATAAACCGTTTATGACGGGACTTTACTTTGTTATAAGAGACAACAAAATTCGCATTGTCGGCTGTGACGGCTACCGCCTTGCACTGCGCGAGGAAACGCTGGACTTTGAAAAGAGCGATACCGAGCTTGAATTCATCGTGCCGGCAAAAACCATGATAAACCTTGCCGACATACTCGCCGACAGCGAGCAACCGGTTAATATTCAGCTGTCGCGCAAGCACATAATTTTTGCAACGGACGATTTTATATTTTTCTCCCGCCTGATAGAGGGCGAATATCTCGATTACGAAAGAGCCATGCCCAAACAGCCGACTATTTTCCTTAAGGTCATGCTGGGCGACGTTATCGAAAGCATCAACCGCGTTGCACTGATAGTTGACCAAAAGGCAAAAAGCCCGGTTCGTTGCTTTGTAGCGCCGAAAATGCTCAAAATGACCTGTGTGAGCGCCTTGGGCTCGGTTAACGACGAAATTGAGGCTGAAACCGAGGGTGAGGTTCTCGACCTCGAAATCGGCTTTAATCACCTGTTCTTAAAGGACGCATTCGAAAAGGCAAAGGATTGCGGCGAGGAAGAGGTTAATATCGAAATGACCTCGGCACAGACCGGAATTCTGATAAAGCCCATCAGCGGCGACCACTTTTTGTATTTCATTCTGCCGGTAAGACTGCAATAACAATACGCAATTAAGAAAAATTTGAAGCCTCCCCTCAAGGGGAAGCCTTCATTTGACGCACAGCATTCATTCTTTTTCTTGCATTAAAAAAATATTTTACCCAATTCGGTTAATATGTTAATCAAAAATATTACTCTCGAAAACTTTCGCAACGTCGTTTTTCAAAATGTCACATTCGGCGACGGCGTGAACATTCTTTACGGCAACAACGCCCAGGGCAAAACCAACCTGGTAGAAGCCGTCTATTATTTGGCGTGCGGCAAAAGCTTCCGCGGCGCCAAAGACCGCGAGCTGATACAATTTGAAAGCGGCGGCGGCAGAATATATTCCGAAATCCGCGCCGATAAGCGCGAAACCTCGCTGGAGGTGCGGCTGTCGAATAAGCCAAAGGAAATATAT
>CAYWMF010000196.1:0-3628 GCA_964459175.1 uncultured Oscillospiraceae bacterium | reverse complement strand
CATATATTATATCACAAAGACGAACTATTGTCAATATTTTTTTGCAAAATTCGTTAGCAATTTTATAAATTTTTAAAAATCTCCGTGCTGTGGTACAAGCTCGTCGGCACGTTAAATAATTTTCACCTCAAATTCGTTTTGACATAATGGGCATTTTACAGTATGCTTACCGCGCTTTCGAGTCATGCGCAGGCGCGCGTGACATTTCGGGCAGGTTTTATAAACAAATTTTTCGCGCATGCGTATTCCGTTATATGCCTGAATAGCGCGATTTTTGATATTATTTGCCATCACCGTGAATTTATCGTTTTCGATTTTGCGCTTATATATTTTTTTGGAAAACATTCTGAACAGGGCGTACACCGTTACGACAGCCGCAATAAAAGACAAAATATAGCTTCCGGCAAAGGAATTGATTATACATATCACAAAATATAAAGAAAAAAGCGCTGTATTAAGCGTATCGTTGCCGTATATTCCGCGGAAAAAGTTTAAAATTCTTTGTTTGAAATTCATGTTAAGTATCACCGTTATATCGTTTTTTCGAATGATATAATTGTAACACTTATATTTTAATGACGTTAGGACAATTTATAAATAATAGAACGTTATATTTTTAAAAAGTTTGCACCCGTTTGTCGGGTGCAAACTTCTTAACATAATTATTTACTTTTCGAGCATATATTCGATATCGTACGGTTCTTCGTCAGCTTTTTGCACACGATAAAGCACCGCGTCGGTAGGCTCAAGCATTACGCTGATGCTGTCTGTGCTGTCGTTTACAACAAGCTGCTTGCCGGTGTTCTTGCAAACCTCGTAAAGTCTGTAGCTGCCTTTAAGCTTAATATCTGCCTGGCGGCGGCTGATGTAATCGCGGTTCATAATCAGAACATATTTATTGCCCTCGCAGTCCGAAAGCTCTGCGGCGGAAATTCTGAAGGGAAGTTCGCCGTCGAAAATTTTGCTGTCGGCAATATTATCGCAATAATCCGTGCGGAATTTTGCGTCATCCTTGAGCACCTCGGGCGAATGATAAACGGCGTCGCTTTCAACCGACATAAGTACCGGTGACCAAAGAAGCACCTGACGATTAAGCCCCTTAACCTGTTCAAAATACTCGCCCTTTGCGCCGTCGGCTCTGCGAACAATGCCGTCGGTGATATTATAGTACTGCAAGCCCTTTGCACCATACAGTAATGCAAGGTGAATTTGATCGCGTATATGGCGGAAGTTGACATTCAGCATGCTTCCGTCGCTGACGTTTAAATTGCCCGAAGACTGGAAATAAAACCACAGCGGCATATTCTTTCTGCGGCAATTCTTTTTCATCAGATAAAGATCCTTGTAAATGGTCTTTTGGTCGAGCTGGTTTTCGTCGTCAAGTCCTCTGATGCAATAGAAGTCAAGCGAGAGCATAGGCGGCTCGATGGTATCGCAATATCTTTGCAGATACTCGTCAAAAAGGTTGTTATCATAGCGGTATTCGCGGTTATAGCTGGGGATAGCCACGGTGAACGGCAATCTTTCGGGATCCAGCTTTTCCATAATATCAACCTGTGCTCTTGCTTTTTCGATGTCCGGCTGATAATACGGCTCGTCCCAGACGTAATATCCGACAATATGGCGATATTTTTGAGTGTACTTGATGTATTTCTCCAGCTCCGGCATATCTATGACCTTTTCACGGGTTTCCTGGAAGCCACCGAAATAGCGCCATTCCTGAACCAAAAGATCCATGCCGACCTCTTCTGCCAGCGGTATTATTCTGTCGATTTCTTCGGATGTTGCCCAGCCGAGCTCCAGCATATTAAAGCCGGCCTCTTGCGCGTTGAGCAGAGCCATGCGCTGATTTTCATCGGTCACACCGTTAAATGCCGAAAAAATGAATTTGTCCTGTTTCCATTTTCTTGCGGGGTTTCCGAGCGGGTGACGCTTTATAACTTTAAGCTTCATATTCTCCTCCGTAATTTTTAATAGATTTTACGCATTTTTATTCTATCATATAAAACAAATTTTGTCAACACTTTATGAAGTTTTTATCTGTAAAATTCAAATTTTAAAATACTTTATCTGTTTTTTTGCGTGGCTATTGCATTTTTCATAAAAATGTGCTATACTGCAAGGTAGCATAATTGAATTGTGTCACAAATGTACCCATACGTCCTTCGTGTGCGGCTCTAAATGAACATTTTGCCTGTATCCGGGAGGTATTGCATGAACAATAAATCACCTCATTGCACACATTGTCATAAAGAAATCAGCTCCGACGTATCGGTTAGTCCTAACCGCGGCGCTAAAATTAACCGTTTCTTATTTGAAAAACGATGGTTCGTAATTTCCGTTACAGCTGCCGTTTTGTGCATTGCAGCATGTATACTCGCTGTTTTTGTCGGCAAGCGGAACATTAATGTTCCGCAGGATTATAAAGCCGCGCTTGAAAAAGCAACCTACTATACCAACACACTTTACATGTCAAAGGCTGCAGCTTATAATCGGCTGATTTCGCCGTATGACGGCGAATTTTCGGCCGAAGCTTCACAATATGCCGTTAATCACGTCATTGCCGATTGGAACGCCAACGCGCTGGAAAAAGCCAAAACCTACAGCAGTTCAATGCGCATGTCCAAAGCCGCAATTTACAACCAGCTTATTTCGGAATACAGCGATGAATTCACACCGGAGCAAGCACAATACGCCATAGATAATTTGCAAGCGAATTACAAGCAAAATGCGCTGGAAAAAGCAAAAGCTTACCAAAAGATGAATATGTCTGCGGAATACATTTACAGCCAGCTAACCTCGGACTACGGTGAAAAATTCACCGCCGAAGAAGCCCAATACGCAATAGACAATTTAGAATAAAATTAACCCGGTGCAATTGCACCGGGTTAATTTTATATTGTTTAGTTATTCCGACAGCTCTGCGGGGACAAAGCTAATCGCAAGCTGTTCTTCCGCCGAAAGGCCGTTATACCACTCCAGCCATTCAAGCGTTTCTTCGGACAGCGCGGATTTGTCGTACCACCTGTCGTTATATCTTACCATACTTCCGTCGCCGCCGCGCTTTTCAAAAATCACCCATTTGTCGTCGATGTTGACTTCCAGCGTGTTCTTTTCACTCCCCCATTGATAGCCGTAACAGCCGAAATTCGACTGATTGTCCTCGCTCGGGATTTCGGTTCCGTCAACCGACGAAGTGATTTCACCGTCCATAACGCCGCACCGAAGCGCATCGCTGGTTCTGCCTGTATCATAGTAAAATTCGCCGTCAATTTTAACCATCGGTATAACCGCCGACTTAGCTTGAGTCGAAGCGGGTTCGACAGTGTCAGGCTCCGGTGTTTCTACCGGCGGCAAAGAGGGATTTTTCACCAGATACCATTTATCGCCGGTCAAAATATAATTCTTTTCGCTTATAACATAGGAAAATTCGTTATTTTCCGTGCTGAAATTATAAACCTCTCCGCCCTCGACATCCGACGGAGTTTCGCCATCCTTGAAGTTCTTGTGCTTGACCTCCAGCGAAGCATACCATTCACCGATTGCGGTAATTTCGTCGTCTGTCGGCTGCCATTCCGTCACATATGTGCCTTGAATATGATAAGCGTCAAGCGGCGCGGAAATATCC
>CAYWMF010000195.1:0-3674 GCA_964459175.1 uncultured Oscillospiraceae bacterium | reverse complement strand
TTATTATTTCAACACCAAGGAGCTTATCGACAACAAATTCGGAACCCCCAACCCTATTCCCTTCCGTGTTGTGGATTCGAAAATCGGCCTTGATATCGACGTTTCGGTACGTTGCTCGGGCGTTTATTCATACAAAATCGCCGACCCGCTTCTGTTCTACACCAATGTTTGCGGTAATGTTTCCACCGAATACAACCGTGAAGAGCTGGACAGCCAGCTGAAAACCGAATTTATAAGCGCAATGCAGCCGGCTTTCGGCAAGCTTTCCGATTTGGAGCTTCGCCCTAATCAGATCGTATCTCACAACACCGACCTTGAAAACGCCATGAACGAAGCACTCTCCGCAAAATGGGGCGAGCTTCGCGGCTTAACGGTTGTAAGCATCGCTTTGGGCTCGGTAACACTGCCCGAGGAAGACGCGGAATTGATAAAACAGGCTCAGCGCAGTGCTATTATGCGCGATCCTACCATGGCGGCGGCTACTCTCGTCGGCGCACAGGCTGACGCCATGAAAGCGGCGGCTTCCAATGAGGCAGGCGCTATGACCGGATTTATGGGCATGGGAATGGCTATGAACGCCGGCGGCGGTATGAATGCACAGAATTTGTTCGCTATGGGACAGCAACAGCAAGCACAACAACAGCAAGCGCCCACACAAAATGGTTGGAAATGCAGCTGCGGTGCAACTGTCACCGGCAAATTCTGCCCCGAATGCGGAGCCAAAAAGCCCGAGCCTGTTCAAGCCGGCGCTTGGAAATGCTCCTGTGGCGCTACCGCAACAGGCAAATTCTGCCCCGAATGCGGCTCACCCAAGCCCGCCGATACCGATGGCTGGACATGCAGCTGCGGCACGGTGAACAAGGGCAAATTCTGTCAGAATTGCGGCGCAAAAAAACCGGCGGGCGTTCCTCAATACCGTTGCGACAAATGCGGCTGGGAACCCGAAAAAGGCACCACTCCTCCCAAATTCTGCCCTGAATGCGGCGATCCGTTCGACGACGGAGACATCCAATAATCGAAAAGCTTTTACAGCCGTTAAAATTCAGAAAACTAAATTTATTACAGACAGGAGAACAGTGTAATGGGATTATTTGACAAAAAATATTGTGACGTATGCGGTGAAAAAATAGGCTTGCTCGGCAACCGTAAGCTTGAGGACGGCAACCTTTGCAAGGATTGCGCAAAAAAGCTCTCCCCTTTTTTCAACGAAAGACGTCATTCCACAGTTGAAGAAATAAAGGCTCAGTTAGCATATCGCGAGGAAAATGCGACACACCTCGGAGATTTTCATCCCGACAAAACCTACGGCAGTTCCAAAAAAATATATGTGGATACCGCCGCAAGAAAGTTTATTGTAACCCGCTATTCGGATTGGAAATCGGAAAACCCCGATATTATATCCTTTGATCAGGTAAAAAATATTCAGACCGATATAGACGAAAGCCGTGACGAGCTGTTTTACAAAGATGAGGAAGGCAATGAAAAAAGCTACACTCCGCCGCGCTATCAGTATGAATACTCCTTTAACGTAACTATTTTTGTCGATTCGCCGTGGTTTGACGATATAAAGGTCGAGCTCAGCAGTGACCCGCTTCCGGACAGCCCATATTCTCCGGAATACCGTCAATACGAATTCCAAATGAAAGAAATCACAGAGCTGTTAACCGGTCGTGCGGCGCCTTGCAGTAACACCTATAACGCTCAATCGCAACCTGCCGCGGCTCAGCCTCAAAGCAATGCAAGCGGCACATGGCAGTGTGCCTGCGGAGCGTCGAACAGCGGCAAGTTCTGCCAATCGTGTGGAAATCCCAAGCCGGAAAATAAGCCGCGCTTCTGTGGAAACTGCGGTTGGAAAGCACCGGATCCAAACAATATTCCGAAATTCTGCCCCGAGTGCGGCAAACCCATTGTACAGTAAATGACATACAACAAGCTATGTAAGGCGGTATTGTTTATGGCAATATTATCCCTGCTTTGTGGGGTCTTCGGCTGCAATAAAAGCAACCGCCCCCCAAAGCATACGCTTTCGGATATAACGGCGGTTTCAATAGCCTGTGGGCACATGGACCGAAGCTACGAATATTCGTTCGGCATTTACAAGAAACAGGAAAGCTGGCTTTTCAGCGCGGAATGCTTCACACATAACAATGAAGTTGAAACGGTAATCGAAAATTGCACAATCGAAACCGAGGACGCCGACGAATTATTTGAAATTATGAAAAAAAACGACAGCATAAGTCACGCCGAAGGCTATAAACCGAAAGCAAAGTCGTCGAATACCGCCGATGGGGAAAGCTACAGCTTTTGCCTGACGTTTTCGGATTCGACGCAGTGCATAACCGACGAAGAGGAATCGGAGCTTTGCCGATACTTTTACCGCCTTGCGGAAAAATATGAAAACACAAATTCGGATAAATCCTATAATAAAACAGAAACGGAGAATTGAATTATGGCCAACAAATGTGCGATATGCGGTGCGGAAATCAATGTTTTTCAAACCCAAAAGCTTATTGACGGAAATTGCATCTGCCGCAAGAATTGCAGATCCGCAGGATTTAAAATTTTCGACTACATGCACGCTTCTCTGCCCCAGGTGAAGGCTCATTTGGAGCAAGTTAAAAAAGGCACAAGCCTTTGGGAGCATTACTTTGTGCCTAAGCTCAAAGAAAAAGATAAATCCAAAAAGCCGGTTCGATTCGGTGCAAATGTATATATAGCCGAGGATCTCGGACTTATGGCTTTCACTCAAGTGAACTACAAAATCTTTCTTTTCGGCAAAAGCACGCGTGCATGCGTTTACCGTATTGCCGACCTTCGCGACTACGAATATGAAAAGCGCGAAGTGAAAAACGGTGACAAGACCGAAACCAAGAGTGTTATCCGCATGAGCTTTGCCAACACCGAAGGCATGTACGAATTTTACTATTTCGAAAGCAGCTACAACAATTACAAGAATCTTGTAAAATACTTTGACAAGCTGTTCGGCATTCAAAAAACTCTCGGCAATCTCAAGAATAACGTAAAAAATCAATTTAACGCCGCTAAGGATGTGGCCTCCGGCCTGCGTGCCGCTATGAGCGGTGATGCAAATATGGAAGAGAAGGCCGCTCAAGCCGTTCAGTCAATCGACACCGCTCAGCTCGGAGATCGCAAGGCTCTTGAAGAAAGAGCGGATGCGGCGCTTTCTGCTTTCCGCGGATAAAAATTTACCGCAAAAGGAGTGATCACTTTGAACACATTACAGGAATACAAATGCCCATGCTGTGGCGGTGCGATCGCTTTTGACAGTACCTTGCAAAAGATGAAATGCCCGTATTGCGAAACCGAATACGACATGGAAACGCTCGCCGGATACGACGCCGATTTGCAAACCGACCGAGCCGATGAAATGAAGTGGGAAACCACCGCCGGCTCCGAATGGCAGGACGGTGAAACCGGCAGTCTTCGCTCCTACGTTTGCAAATCCTGCGGCGGCGAAATCGTCGGAGATGAAAACACGGCCGCGACAGCCTGCCCGTTCTGCGGCAACCCGGTTGTCATGATGGGGCAGTTCAGCGGCGCACTGAAACCGGATATCGTCATACCGTTTAAGCTGGACAAGGCTGCCGCCAAGCAAAAGCTTATGCAGCATATTTCCGGCAAACGATTATTGCCGAAGATATTCAAGGATAAAA
>CAYWMF010000194.1:0-3687 GCA_964459175.1 uncultured Oscillospiraceae bacterium | reverse complement strand
CCATTATACCAAGGCACAGATAAAGGAGCTCAACGAATATGCTCACGCGCGCAATGTGGAGCTTATCCCCGAAATCGAGGTTCCGGGTCATGCCGCCGCAATGGTAAACGCTTATCCGGAGCTGTTCGCAAACACAATTGAGCAAAATGACAGCGTTGATGCCGACCCGACAGCGTTCAAAACGAATTATCACAATAATATTATTTGCGTAGGCAAGCCGGGAATAATGGATAATCTCAAGAAGCTGGTTGAGGAGATTATCGAGATGTTCCCGTACTCCGAATATCTGCATATCGGCGGCGACGAGGCGGAAATAAACGAATGGAATTACTGCACCGACTGCAAAAAATTCATGGCAGAGCACGGCATCGGCGGCGTACGCGAGCTGTACACCTATTTTACCAAGCTTATGACCGATCTTGTGCTTAATCTCGGTAAAACGCCGATCGTTTGGGAGGGCTTCCCGAAAGAGGGCAACGAGTCAATTTCGCGCGATGTTTTGGTTATCGCGTGGGAATCCTACTATCATCTTGCCCCGGACCTGGTAAAAGAGGGCTTTAATATTGTAAACGCATCCTGGCAGCCGATGTACATAACTCCCGGACGTCGTTGGACGCCGGAAAATATTATGGCTTGGAATGTGTATAATTGGCAGCATTGGTGGCCGAAGTCGGAAGCGCGCCTCAATCCCATACATCTTCAGCCCACAAATCAGGTAAAAGGCGGCATTTTGTGCGCGTGGGAATGTAATTACGAGCAGTGCATTCCGGCTGTCAGAGAAAATCTCGCGGCACTCGCCGAGCGTACCTGGAATATCAGACGCTATGCCGATGACGCGCAGTTCAGAGAAAAGCTGGACTATGTTCTCGATATGGCCAAAAAGCTCGAAGCGGAATAAAAGCAAAAAGAACTTAAGCAACAGAAAATCCCACCGGTTGGTGGGATTTTCTTATATGTGTATGTATACTTTGCGTGCTTTACGCCGATTTACTCCTGCTCCATTGCAGAGGGAGCCATATTGGCGGCCCTGATTTGAGCCATTTCCTCGGGGGTAAATTTGGGCTGACGAGCGTAGGTGTAAATGCCGTTGATTTCCTGCTCGATATCGTACAGCTGAGTGTAGCAGAAGCCCATGATGTCCTTGTTGTCCAGCAGAACCTTCGTAAGCGCCGCGTAGCGTGTCAAATACTCTTCTTTGCTCTTGGGTGACTCACCGTAACCCCAGCCCTCAATATCGCCGATTTTCCACGCTATACCGCCGTATTCGCTGACAAAGATGGCTTGACCGTAGTAGTCGCCCTCCTTGGTGAGAGCGTTTTTCGGAAGCTCGCCGTTTTTGAATTCGCCGTATTTGCCGCGCAGTGATACGGGGTTCTGGTCGTAGTCGTGCAGACAGTAGATGTCGGTAGCCTCAGTGTGGAAGCCGCCGGAAGCGTCGATGCAGGGACGTGTGGTGTCAAAGCGCTTGGTGGTAATGCAAATTTCGCGAATGATGTCGAGTGTTCTTGCACTCCAAGTTTCGTTGAGCGGGCACCAGCCGATAATGGAGGGGTGGTTGAAATCGCGATCGAGAATTTCGAGCCATTCGGGAACCACCTTCATGTAGTCCTCTTTAGCGGAATAGCCCAGACCCCAGCTCGGATATTCGCCCCAAACAACATAGCCCAAGCGGTCGCAGTGATACAGGAAAAGCGGCTCAAATACCTTTTGGTGGAGACGCGCGCCGTTAAAGCCGACAGCCATTGACATTTCGATGTCGGCAATCAGATCCTGTTCGGTCGGTGCGGTCATAATGCCGTCGGGATAGAAGCCCTGATCCAGTACGGTACGCTGATAGAACGGCTTTTCGTTAAGCAGATATTTCATGCCGTCGATTCTTGTGGAACGCAGACCGAAATAGCTGGTTACATTGTCGTCGCCGAAGGTGAAGCTTATATCGTAAAGTCTGCCGTGACCGGCCTCCCACAAATGCTTTTCGGCAAGTGTAAAGGTCTGCGTAACGGTTCCGGCTGCCTGAACGGTGGAGCATGCCATCGGTTTGCCCTCGTAGGTGATGGTGGTGGTCAGCTTTTCGGCGCCGCACAGCGAAGCCGTTACGGTGACGGTTCCGTTGATTATGTCGGTGTAATATTTTACGGATTTAATGTAGGTAACAGGGGTGTATTCCAGCCAAACCGTCTGCCAAATGCCGGTGGTGCGGGTGTAGTCGCAAGCTCGAGAATGATATAATTTGCATTGCTTTCCGGAAGGAAATGCGCTGTTCTTCAGCGGGTCGTAGGCGTGAACGACAACGGTGTTTTTGCCGGCTGAAACCAATTTTGTAATATCAACCTCAAAGGACGAAAAACCGCCGGTGTGGGTTGCGGCCTTTTTGCCGTTTATGTAAACGGTTGCAATGTAGTCTACCGCGCCGAAGTGGAGAACAACTCTGCCGCCGAGCTTTTCGGCCGGAATGTCGATCTCGCGTTTGTACCATACCGCGTGCATGAAGTCGGTGTTTTGAATGCCGGAAAGTTTACTTTCGGGGCAGAAGGGCACAACTATTTCCGAGTCGTACTTTTCCTTGGTTATCAGACCTCTTTCGACGCCGCTTTCGGAATTGTCGATCTCAAATTGCCATACGCCGTTGAGTATTTCATAATCGCCGCGCTTGAATTGCGGATTGGGATATTCGTTGCGTGGAATAGTGTTCATAATCAGCTCTCCTTGAAAATATTTTTTTGTTGATTATATAATATCACACTTTTTCGAGAATTTATATATCAAATATACAATTTTTTATTAGGAATATCACAATGTTTGCGAACGCTGTGAGAAAAGCACAGACGGCATGATTTTTTGAGGGTCGATTTGCATGGTGCATTGAACGTGAAAAATAGTAAAATAAAGGCGTTGGATAAAAAAATCAAAAATTTTTTTAGAAAATTTTGAAATAACTCTTGACAAAATCAAAGTTTTATGGTATTATATATAAGTCGTCAGCACAACCGCGATTATGGCCCGGTAGTTCAGTTGGTTAGAACGCTAGCCTGTCACGCTAGAGGTCAGGGGTTCGAGTCCCCTTCGGGTCGCCATTATGCCTCTGTAGCTCAGTTGGTAGAGCAGAGGACTGAAAATCCTCGTGTCGTTGGTTCAATTCCGACCGGAGGCACTTTAATTGTGTAGTCTTTACACAATCTGCGGATTTAGCTCATTTGGTAGAGCGCCACCTTGCCAAGGTGGAGGTGGCGGGTTCGAGCCCCGTAATCCGCTCCATAAAAATGACTGCGCATGCGCAGTCATCATATGGCGCCATAGCCAAGCGGTAAGGCAGAGGTCTGCAAAACCTTCATCCCCGGTCCGATTCCGGGTGGCGCCTTAAAGCCCCTGCACAGATGTGCGGGGGCTTGTTTTTCTATTTTTTTCACCGTACCTGTTGAGGTATTAAGCAGAAGCAGATAAATAATAAAGCGCGAATGTCGGTTAAACGAAAATAAATGCAATATCGTATTAAAAATGAGAACGTGCTCAAAATCAGCTGTTTTATAAAATCAAGCGTCGCTTAACAGATGGAAGGAAAAACAATGAATTTACTTAACACGGAATTTAAAAGGATTTTTTCGGTTTCACCATATAAAAATCTAAAATTAAAACTGGCTGAAATGTCATTTTGTAAGGATTTTGTGAACGATAGCAGAGGTGACCTCC
>CAYWMF010000193.1:0-3699 GCA_964459175.1 uncultured Oscillospiraceae bacterium | reverse complement strand
GCCCTGTACCCACCGCCGTCCTTTCCACACATACGGGCGGTTATGACGGCTACACCTTTCTCGATTTAACCGACGAGATTGCGCCGTACACCGACCATTGGAAAAGCATGAAGCTTTCCTTTGACGCGATATACAGCGGATTTCTCGCCAATTCTCTGCAAATTTCCCTTGTTTCCGATTTTATCGACACTTTCAGAACAAAAGCTACGCTGGTCGCGGTTGACCCGGTAATGGGTGATAACGGCGAAATATACAAAACATATTGCAACGAGCTGTGCGACGGCATGAAAAAGCTCGTCAAAAAAGCGGACCTCATTACACCAAACATAACAGAAGCCGCCTATCTCACCGAAACTCCATACAAGCCGGAATTTACGCTTGACGAAACTCGCGAAATACTCAAAAAGCTGTCGGATTTCGGATGCGAAAAAATTGTTGTAACCGGTATACGCTGTAAAGATATTATGTACACCGCGTATTCCGAAAACGGCAGAACCGGCATTATTTCAAACCGCTATATCGACAAAAACTATCCCGGCACCGGCGATATTTTCGCCTCCTGTCTGCTCGGAAAGCTGCTCGATGGCGAAACACTTGAAAAGGCTGTTGCTTTTTCCTCCGATTTTGTAATGATGCTGATCGAAAAATCGTCGCATTTCGACTATCCGGAGCGCGAGGGAGTTTTGCTTGAAAAATACATCAATTTTTTAACGAAAGGCTGTGCTTCCGAATGAAAGACACCAAAATCAGACTTACAACCTATGCGGCTCTTTTCGCCGCCGCCGTCTACGTAATGACGATGCTCTCGTTCCCGATGGGTCCGGGCTATGTTCATGTGGGCGATGCGCTGATTATGCTGTGTGCTTCTTTATTGCCGTCTCCATACGCAGTAGCCGCCGCGGCAATCGGCGGTACGCTTTCGGATTTAACACTCGCCTATACCGCCTACTTACCCGCAACATTTATTATTAAGGGACTTATCGCGCTGTGCTACACCGCGAAAAACGATAAAATTATTTGTAAGCATAATATTATTTCATTTGTCGGCTCGATTGCCATTACGATAGGCGGCTATTATATTACAGAATGTATTATTTATCACAGCTTTGTTTCCCCTATCGCCTCGTTGCTGCCAAATTTGCTTCAAGCCGTATGCAGTATAATTCTGTATGTCATTGTCGGCACGGCGCTGGATAAATTCAATATCAAAAAATATCTTCACATTTAATTGAAAGGATCACGGCTCATGAATAAGCCAAATATTCTTTTTATAATGCTCGACCAACAGCGCCTTGACTGTATCGGTGCTTCGGGAATACGCCCTGTAAAAACGCCCAATATCGACAAGCTGGCAAACGGTGGTGTGTTTTTTGAAAAAGCCGTCACACCGATACCTGTATGCGCGCCCACGCGCCAAAGTCTGATTTCCGGCAGACGCCCCGAAAGCTTCGGCGGCATTTGGAACGACGGCATAGTTTTCCCCGTAAAGGCGCTTTCACCAGAGGATTACGCCTTTCCGCGCGAATTGCAGTCGCTGGGCTACAAAACCGCGTTTTTAGGCAAATGGGACGTTAACAAAAAGGTTCCGCCCACCGAATACGGCTTTTCCGAATATCTGCCCGACAGCGCGGTTACAGACGAAATTGCCAAAAAATACCCGAATATAGAGTACCAAAACGGCTTCTTCGGCGAGCCCTGCCCGGTTCCGCTGGAGGAATGCCACACGCACGTCATGGCAAAGCATGCTTGCGACATGATAAAGGACTTTTCCGCAAAAGCCGAGCCCTGGTACATTCAAATCGAATACACCGAGCCTCATCTGCCTGTTCGTCCGTCGGCGCCCTACGACACCATGTACAAGCCGGAGGATATCGAGCCCTGGGGCAGCTTCGGCGATACATACGAAAATAAGCCCTATATTCAGCGCCAACAGCTTATCAACTGGCACCTTGAAAGCCGTACCTGGGAGGAATGGTCAAAAACCGTCGCGCTTTACTACGGTCTCATTTCTCAGGTGGACGACGCAATCGGCCGCATAATTTCGGCACTGGACGCCACCGGAAAGCGCGATAACACTATTGTCATTTTAACCAGCGACCACGGCGATATGTGCGGTGCGCACCGCATGATCGACAAGCATTACAATATGTACGACGATATTTGCCGCATACCGCTGATTTTCAATTATCAAGGCCACGTCGAGCCCTGCCGCTACAAGGGCTATGTTCACCACACACTGGACATGGTTCCCACGATTTTGGAGTTTGCCGGCGCGGATTTATCGCTTGACAGTGACAAACGCGGTCTGCACGGTCAGTCGCTAAAATCAGAGCTTCTAAGCGGCAAGCACAATTACCGCGAATACGCCGTTTCGACCTACAACGGTCAGCAATTCGGCCTTTACTGCGAGCGCATGATACGAACGGACAAGTACAAATACGTTTGGAATCCGACCGATATTGACGAGCTTTACGACCTTGAAAACGACCCGTACGAGCTGAAAAACATCATTTATGATATCGACCGTGAAACGCTTGCCGACCTGCGCCTCAAGCTGTACAACGAGCTTAAGCGCTGTGGCGATAAGCTGGTAAACTGGACAACGGCTCAGCTTCTTGAAAACAACAAGATATAAGTTATAAATAAAATCATCCGAAAGCAAAACGCTTTCGGATGATTTTTATTTTGTCATATGAAGCTGTTTATACCTTTTAAAGGTCATTCCGTAGTACTTTTTGAACACCGTGCTAATGTAATTTTCGTCCGGCATACCGATAAATTCGCCCGCCTGCTTTAACGTATAATCAAAACGGAAAACCAGCTCGACCATATAATTAAGCTTCATTTTGATTATGTATTCCGAAATCGGCATGCCCTTGTACAATGTGAAAATTGTAGTCAAATAGTTTTTGTTTATGCCGATATGCTCAGCCAATTCGCTCATGCTGATGCGGCGCGCCATGTTTTCTGCGATATACTCCTCGGCCATGTGACAATAACGTATGCAGGACGGCGAAATGCTCTCGCTGTTAACCGTTTTGTCCTTATTCTCGGTATATTTTTTGATTTCCGAAAGCAAATGTGAAAAGTCGCAAAGCTCATCGAAATAATTCTTTTGAGTAAGAAAGGTTTTATCGGCGGCAATTTTTCGTATAGTATGGGCTATATTTTCGCTTTTTTTGGAACCCTTGATAAGATACGGAAGCGTGATGACATTTTCCGCACCGTTGCCCCTGTGCGTTACATGGCTGTCAATAAGGTATTCGGTAGAGGTATGCTTATGCTGCCCCGGATTTTTGCCATGTACCTCGAACATGTGCTCCGGCGGAAAGACAAATATATCCCCCTCGCCCGCCGTGAAGCTCTCACCGGTCTGCACATTCGTAACAACCAATGGGTTCATCTCGACAATACCCACCTCAAGAATACCCGAATACGGTGTTGTCGGCTGACGATACTGTGCAAAGCCGCAGGTGGAAACGGTATAATGATAATTATTTGCAGTGTGGGCATGAGCATAGGCAATAGAGTAGAATTTCAAAAACTCCAGCGTAACGCCGTTCATGTTCCCCGCTCCTTCGCTAAAATCTTATATAAATATATTATACTATTTTTTTGGGAATTTTTAAAGATATTTTTGAATATTTAGGATAATTTGAGTAAAACTATTTCTACAAAGATTTTTACGGAGGTTATCAT
>CAYWMF010000192.1:0-3772 GCA_964459175.1 uncultured Oscillospiraceae bacterium | reverse complement strand
GTATAAGTATCGAGGGCTTTTTGCAGGCAATCGAGCTCACGCTGCAAATGCTTATAAAATGCGATAAAGCAGAGGAGAAGCTATCATGAAGTTATTATTTACCGGAGATTTAAATTTCAGAGGAATTGAAAATCTTGATTACGACAAATCCCAAAAAATATTGGCTGATGTTTTGCCGTATACCGAAAAAGCAGATTATGTAAATACCTAATTTGGAGTGTCCGCTCGGAGATAAAGAAGAGTTCTTACCGATAAAAAAAGCGGGTCCGAATTTGCTTTGCGCGGAAAACGGTATTTACTTTTTGAAAGCCATGAATACATATGCCGTCACACTTGCCAATAATCATATAGGCGATTACGGCGACGGCGCGCTGTATAACACACTTAGGCTTTTGGACGAAAATAATATAAAATATGTCGGAGCGGGCGCGAATATTTCCGAAGCATATTCGGCAATAAGAATTTCAAAAGATGAAATTACAATTTCCTTGCTGTCGGTATGCGAAAATGAATTCGGAATAGCTGAAGAAAACAAAGCCGGCTCGACAGGCTATAATCCCAGACGTTTAATGAATGAGATAAGAGCCGAAAAAGCTGCTTCCGACTTTGTTATTGTCGTGTTCCACGGCGGAAATGAATTCAATCCGTTGCCGTCGCCCGACACAACAGATCGCTACAGATTTATTTGCGATATGGGCGCGGACGCCGTTATTGCCGGTCATACTCATTGTCCGCAAGGCTATGAAATGTATAACGGCAAGCCTATTATATACAGTATGGGCAATTTCCTTTTCAGAAGCTCGAAAAAAATCGACGGCAATAATTCGTGGTTTTACGGATATTTCACAATACTTGATATAAATAAATCAAATATTACGTTTGAGGTTATTCCGTATAAATTTGATACAGACGGCACAAAAATAACCGTTTTCGAAGGCGAGGATAAAGAGAAAATGAAGAAGTACATTGACAATTTATCCGAAATTATAAAAAATCCCTCTGAATTAAAGCAATACTTTAAAGGCTGGTCGCTTAATCATATTTGGATTCCGCAGCTGCCTGAAGATATAAATGCTTTGGCGGATTACAACGCTTCGGGAAATTATGATTTGCTTAAATGCGAGGCGCACTTAAGCCAGGCAAAGCAAATTTTTGAAATTTTGTTCAATGACGAGGTTGCCGATATAAAAGCATGGCAGGAAAAAGTATCGGAGCTGCAAAAAATGCCGGTGCAGACCCGCTGACTTCGATAAATTGATAAAAACTACGATTTTAAGCAGCCCCAGATTGTGCGGTATGCACAATCTGGGACTGCTTGCTTTCTGATTATTTTGCCGCTGATTATTTTGCTTCAGCTGATTTATTGCGATATTCCAACGTGGTCATGCCGGTTTCGCTTTTGAAAAATCTGTGAAAATAGCAAGCGTTGTTAAAGCCCGACAATTCGCTTACCTTTTCTATCGAGTATTCGTTTTGCAAAATAAGAATTTTTGCACGTGAATGTAAAACACATAAAAAATATTGTTAAAATCCGTCTAAATTTGGCGGGTTTTATATTGAAAAAATATTGATATTATGTTATACTATTTATTACGATTGCAAAAAATAAATATTTTGAGGACGGTTTTATGGCAATTTTTAAAAATGAAAAAGTCAGAAACGCATTTTATCTCGGCGTTTTGTGCAGTGTTGCGTATTTCGGCGTGTATGTCGTGCGCAATGTCTTGAGCACGGTTACGCCGAAGATGATTGAGGACGGCTTTACCAACGAGTACATAGGCGAGGCTTCGTCGCTGTTTTTTATCTTTTACGCTGTCGGCCAGCTTATCAACGGAATTATCGGTGATAAGATAAAAGCCAGGTACATGATGAGCTTGGGGCTGATTTTGGCGGGTGCGCTGAATTTTTCGTTCCCGTTTCTGACGGCAATTCCGCAGATGGCGCTGTATGCGTACGGTATTTCGGGCTTTTTCCTGGCGATGATTTACGGCCCGATGACCAAGGTTATTTCCGAAAACACCGAGCATATTTATGCCGCAAGATGCAGTTTGGGTTATAATTTTGCCTCGTATATCGGCTCTCCGGTAGCGGGCGTTATGGCGGCTGTGATGACATGGCAAAGCGTTTTCTATGTCAGCAGCGGCGCGCTTATCGTTTTGGCAATTCTGGTGTTTGTGTTCTTCCTTATGTTTGAAAAGCGGGGAATCGTAAAGTACAATCAGTTCAAGGTTGTCTCCGAGAAAAAAGGCGGCAGCATAATGGTGCTGATAAAGAACGATATAATAAAATTCACTATTGTGTCTGTGCTTACCGGCATTATCAGAACTACGGTTGTGTTCTGGCTGCCGACTTATATTGCACAGTATCTCGGCTTTTCGTCCGAGGCCTCGGTTTCGATATATACCGTGGCAACGCTGGTAATTTCGCTGAATGCCTTTGTGGCAATTTTCGTTTACGAGCGCCTGAAACGCAATATGGATCTTACAATGCTTGTGTCGTTTATTGTGTCGGCGCTGTCGTTTGTCGGTGCGTATGCCTTCAAACAACCGATTTTGAATATTTTCTTCATTGTTTTGGCAATTCTTGCCTCAAACTGTGCTACCACAATGCTGTGGAGCATTTACTGCCCGAGCCTGCGCGATACCGGGATGGTGTCCGGCGCAACGGGCTACCTCGACTTTATGAGCTATATGGCGGCGTCGATTTCTTCTGTCGTTTTCGCCAATGCCGTATCGGATATCGGCTGGGGCAATCTGATACTGGTCTGGGCGGCGCTCGCGGCTTGCGGCGTACTGCTTACATTGCCGTATAAAAAAATAATGAAACGCAATAAAGCATAATTGTATAATTGTAAAGCGGCTGTCCAAATGCTGATCAAAGCATTGGACAGCCGCTTTATTGTTGTTCCGATATACAGATAATACCACAATTGTGCATTGGAATAGCTATTGGTCTTCTACAGTGGTTAGTATTTTTAATATTTCGCGCCCACAACTGCGACCTTTAAAAGATTGGTGTTGCCGGGGGTGTCCAGCGGAACGCCTGCCGCGATTACGGCAATATCGCCGTCCTCCACCAAATCAATTTGCTTGGCACAGTCGATGGCGTGACGGAAAAGGCTTTCGCTGTCTTGCTGATAGCGTGCAATTACCGGGTAAACGCCCCACGAAAGCGCCAGCTGATGAAAGGTCTTTTCCATCGGAGTGGCGGCAACAATCGGTTCGAACGGACGGAATTTCGACATTCTGCGCGCCGTATGACCGCATTTTGTAAGCGCGATAATCGCCTTTGCGTTAATATCGCGGGCGGTTGTGCAGGCGGCGTCGCACATGGCGTTTGTGACGTCGGTGTCAAGGTCGTATTTTTTGCCATTGTAACAGCCCATTTCAAAGGCGTCACTTTCGGCCTGCTCGGCTATACGCGCCATTACCTGAACCGTGATGACGGGGTATTTGCCCATGGCGGTTTCGCCCGACAGCATCACTGCCGAGGTGCCGTCAAATACGGCGTTGGCGACATCGGTTATTTCCGCACGGGTGGGGTTGGGATGACTAATCATGGATTCCAGCATTTGGGTTGCGCAAATTGCCATTTTGCCGGCCTGGTAGCACCTGTTGATGAAGCGCTTTTGCAGTCCGGGCAGCTTTTCGAACGAAACCTCTACGCCCATATCTCCGCGGGCAACCATGATTCCGTCGGAATTTTTGAGGATTTCGTCAAAATTCTCAACGCCCTGCATGTTTTCGATTTTTGAAATTACACGTATATCGTG
>CAYWMF010000191.1:0-3781 GCA_964459175.1 uncultured Oscillospiraceae bacterium | reverse complement strand
ACGCCGATGTGCTGACCCATGCGCTGATGGATGCGCTTTTGGGCGCCGCGGGGCTTGGGGATATAGGCAGGCATTTTCCGGACAGCGACGCGAAATATAAAGGCATTTCGAGCCTTAAACTGCTTTCGCATGTGAAAAATCTGCTGGACGAAAAGGGCTTTGAAACGGTTAACGCCGATATAACCGTTATCGCGCAAAAGCCGAAGCTTGCGCCGTTTATTCCGCAAATGATCAGTAATATCAAAGAAATTTTACAGTGTGAAAATATAAACATAAAAGCCACAACCGAGGAAGGGTTGGGCTTTACGGGACGCCTTGAGGGCATTGCGGCACACTCGGTGGCGTTATTGAATATTAAAGCTTAAAGCAGGGTTATATCCTCGCTCATCAGGGCGTGGAACTGCGAAAGCAGTTTTTCTGCCTTTTTCTCGAAAACCAGCTTCATTTTTTCGGCCACGATGCGGCTTCCGACGTAGGTTTCCATATTCAGCATGGTCAGGCGGTTGTCCTTGATAATGCAGTGGAGCATTACGCCGTCGTCGTTTTCGTCCAAAGTTTTTTCTATGTAGGATATTATCATAAAGCCGTGATCCTTGTATTCCAAAAATCTTGCGGCGGCGGTCAGCGCCTTTTCCTTGACAAGGTTCAAAAGGCGATCCTCCACACCCTCAAGGGCTATTTTGCCTTTGGCGGAAATGATGTATTTTTTCTTGTCCTCCACTGATATTTCGTTTATAAGGCCGCGGTTCAAAAGATCGGCAAACTGGTCGGTAAAGTCAAAATGCCGCACAAAATCAATTGTAAATATAACCTCACACAGTGTGTCAAAATCCAGCGGTATGTCAAGATTTTTGAGCAAATATAAAATAAGTGTTTTTATATCGTTGTCATCACGAAGCTCTATCGCCGTCATAATTGCCTCCGAAATAAATGTTTTTTTATAGTATATCATAAAATTGTTAAATGAGCAATACCCTGCGCTTTATTTTTACAAAATTCTGTTGAAAATTTTTTTCCGTTGTGTTAAACTGTTGTCTGAAAGGCAGGTTTTTTTATGCAAGATGTTCTTCAGGTCGTCATGACAATGCTTTTGAGCGTCGTGGCGCTTCTGATAAGTATAACCGTTCATGAGGTTTCGCACGGCTATGCGGCATACAAGCTCGGCGACGATACCGCAAAGCAAAGCGGCAGGCTGTCGCTTAATCCCTTTGCGCATATTAATCCCGCAAGCTTCGGACTTTTGGTCATTCTCATGCTTTTGAGCGCGTTGTCCGGCAACGGTAGCGGCTTTGTAATGTCGGTTCTCTCGGTGATGATATGTTTCACATTCGCCAACCCCGTTCCCGTGGGCGGCGGTTCACTTAAAAATCCGCGCCGCGATATGGCGATTATTTCGATAGCCGGTCCGCTGTCAAATATCATTGTTGCGTTTTTGGCGCTTGTGATGATTAAATATGTTGCCTATCTTGCGCTTCCGCTTGTAGCGGCGGCAAACAGTGCTTTCGGCAATTCTATATTGTATTTTACTTTGTATTTCTTCGGCTATACGGCTCAGCTCAATGTGGGACTTGCAATGTTCAATCTGGTACCGATTCCGCCGCTGGACGGCTCCAAAATTTTATATTGCTTTCTCCCCAAAAAAGCGCTTTATACCTTTGTCAAATACGAAAGATATATAACCATCGCGTTGGCGCTGTTGCTGATTTTCAATGTGCTCGATGCGCCGCTGAATTGGATGGGATATCGTGTCTTTAACGGATTGGACTTTTTGGTCGGCTTGCTCCCGCCGCGCTGAACGGTATGGAAGAATTAAAATATAAGCTGGAGGTTTTCGACGGACCGCTTGATTTGCTTCTCAGCTTGATTTCGAAAAACAAAATTAACATTTACGACATACCCATTTCCGAGATTTTGGAGCAATATCTTGCGTATATGGAGCAGGCGGCACAGCAAAATATCGAGCTTTCAAGCGAATTTGTGGTAATGGCGTGCGAGCTTTTGTATATAAAATCAAAAATGCTTCTGCCTCGCGAAAAGGAAGCCGAGGATCCCAGAAACGAGCTTGTCACCGCATTGTTGGAGTATTCCAAGGTGAAGGATGTGGCGGGTTATCTTTCACGGCGTAAGGACGATTTTTTCGAGCGTTACCGAAGCGCGGGAATGAAGCTGCATATAACAAAGGTTCTTCGAAGCTATGCGCCGCAGGAGCTTGCCAAAGCTTACGCAAATATGAAAATGCTGGCGCCTGAAGCCAAAAAGGAAAATAATTTCAAAACCATCGGCGCCATGATGCAACATCGTGTGATACCGGTGGAGGAAAAGATTATTTTTATTCTTCGGCGACTTTGCCGCTTGAAAACGCCGGACAGCGCCATGAATTTCAGCGAGCTTGTGCTGGAAAGCAAGTCAAAATCCGAGGTTGTCGCCGTGTTTTTGGCGTCGCTGGAGCTTACAAAATCCGGCAGAATAAGAGTTTGCGAAAGCGGCAATGATTATAAAATAAAACTTATCAGAGATAAAAACAATGCTTGAATCTAAATTTTACGAACACGACAGCGAATATTTTGCGGCGGCACTGGAGGCGGTGCTTTTTGCCTGCTCTGCGCCGATGGAAAAGGAAAAGCTGTGCGAAATACTTGAAATAAATAAAGAAGAGCTTGAAATTGTCATAACGGCGCTTCGGCTTCGGCTGGAAACCGCGCCGGGCGGCTTTGAGCTTATTTCGCTTGAAAGCACAGTAACGCTGTGCACAAGGATAGAGTATAAGGACTACGTTTCGCACGCTTTGGAGGTCAAGCGCAATGTTTCGCTTTCAAAGCCCGCGCTGGAGGTGCTGGCGATTGTAGCATATGCCCAACCGGTCACCAAGGCGTATATGGAAAAGGTGCGCGGTGTGGATTGCAGCGGTATTGTGAATTCATTGCTGGAAAAGGAGCTTATCGAGGAACGCGGCCGACTTGATGCGCCGGGTCGCCCGATACTTTACGGCACAACGCTGAATTTCTTAAAAAGCTTCGGGCTTAATTCGATAGAGGAGCTTCCCGATATTGAAAAATACGGCAACGAACAACTTGAAATGCCGATAGAACAGCTCAGCGCCGCAGACGAGGAAGCGCAGGAATGACGGCTGTTGGGGTCATTGTCGGAATTGCAGCATTGATAGCGGCAATTTTATTGCTGAATATCAACCTTATTTTCGCGTTTGACGGTAAAATAAGCGTAAAAGCAAGAATATTGTTTGTCAAAATCGACCTTTTGTCGCTTGTCGGCGGCAAAGAGAAGAAGAAAAAGAAAAAAGCCGAGCCGCAGAAGTCGCCGCAAGGTGCGGAACCGAAAAAAAAGCCCAAGGGCTCGGTCGGCGATTTTCAGAGCTTTGTTGAGCTTATAATTTCCGTGGCGAAAATGCTGGCTGAAAATCTTTCGAATAACCTAAAAATCAATATAAAGCGGCTCAATATAACAATAGGCGCCGATTCGGCCGAAAAAACGGCTTTAAATTACGCCAAGGTGTCGTCCGCCGCGTCGGTTATGCTGGATGCTTTGCCGAATACCATAAGAAGGTTTCACTGTAGTCGCGATATAACGATATTTCCGGACTACACCGCCGAGCATTCAAGCTTCGCGGTTGAAGCGGTTTTCACACTCAAGGTGTGGCATATTTTGAAAATATTGATCTGTGCGCTTAACATATTTAACGCGAACACTCGTAAAAGAATTATGGAAAGGAACAGGAAAAAGGCATGAACAACAATAATGATATACCGCTTAAACAGGTAATCGA
>CAYWMF010000190.1:0-3791 GCA_964459175.1 uncultured Oscillospiraceae bacterium | reverse complement strand
TCGCGGAGGAGCACGCGCTGACCTTTGCCGCAGGACTCGCGGCGGCGGGTCTTGAACCGTATGTTGCAATGTACAGCACATTTTTTCAGCGAGCATATGACCAGTTTATACATGATGTCGTTTTGCAGAATTTAAAAATCGTCCTGCTGCTTGACCGCGCCGGTCTGGTAGGGGAGGACGGCCCGACTCATCACGGTATTTTTGATGTTTCTATGCTGCTTAATGTGCCAGGTATTAGGATTTATTCGCCTGTTAACAGCCATGAACTTACAAAATGTATTACGTTGGCGGCAAATTCCGAAAGTACCGCTGTTGTCAGATATCCGAAGAACGCGCGGACAGGCGTGTGTGAAAGTATATTTGAATGTGACGGCAAGGATGAATTTTATTCTGCCGACGATACAGCCGACGTTTTGCTTGTTACATACGGCAATATCACCTCCAACGCTTTGGAAGCGACGGAGCTGTTGCGTAAATCGAATATTTCAGCCGCAGTGTACCGAGTAGTTTGTCTGAAGCCGTTCGATATAAAAAGCTTCGAAAGTGCTTTGGCAAAATTTAACCCCAAGCTTATATATGTTCTTGAAGAGGGAATGCGTATCGGCGGCTTCGGCGAGCATTTGAACTCGCTGGTCAGCGGATATAAATTTTATATACGAGCTATCGACGAGCAATTCGTCACATTCGGAAACACCGAAGAGCTATACGATAAATGCGGCTTTTCGGCGGCTAAGCTTTGCGAAGAAATAAAAAAATCGGCGGTTTTACGAGTATGAGAGCGGATTTACTGTTATACCGAAAGGGCATTGCAAAAAGTCGCGAAAATGCAAAAAAGCTTATACTTGCCGGTGCGGTTTCGATAAACGGTAAAACGATTTCGAAGCCGTCGGAGGATTTTAATGAGGACGCGGCTGTAACGCTTACCGAAAGCAGTGTAAATAAATATGTCGGCCGCGGCGGTTTAAAGCTGGAGCATGCACTCGAAAGCTTTAATATTTCGGTCGAAGGCTTTACGGCGCTGGATATCGGCGCTTCAACCGGCGGTTTTACCGATTGTCTGTTACAGCACGGTGCTGTCAAGGTTTATGCCGTCGATGTGGGCAGTAATCAGCTTGCACCGTCACTTCTGAGCGATAAGCGCGTGATTTCGATTGAAAAATGCAACGCACGTGAGCCTATTTCGGCTCTTAACGAGCTTTGCGATATTGCCGTGATGGACGTGTCGTTCATTTCGCAGACCTTGCTTTATCAAACTGTATATACTCATCTTAAGTCGGGCGGAATTTTTATTTCGCTTATCAAGCCGCAATTTGAAGCCGGCAGAGAAAATATATCCTCCGGCGGAATTGTCAAGGATGAAAAGATTCACCGCATTATCATAGAAAAAATTAAAGCCTCGGCCGCGCAGTGCGGATTTGAAATGACATCGCTCACCACCTCGCCGATAAAAGGCGGCGACGGCAACACGGAGTATTTGGCATCATTTATTAAAAGGTAACAAAATGAAAAAAATCGCAGTAATACCGAACCTATTTAAGGATAAAGACTTGTCCTGCACCGTCAAGGTGCTTGATTATCTGTTGCGAAAGGAATGCAATATATTTATCCCCGACGAGTATTCCGAGCCGCTTAAAGCATATTCGGATAACGCCAGAGTCAATTTTGTTAATGAGGACAGGCTTTATTTTACCGTTCAGATAGTAATTTCCATCGGCGGCGACGGAACAATTCTTAAGGTTTCGCACATGGCGGCACCGGCATATTTGCCTATTCTGGGCATTAATATGGGCACGGTCGGCTTTATGACCGAGCTTGAAATATCGGAATTGGAGCTTCTCGACGCGGTATTTACATCCAATTATACTATAGAGCACCGAATGATGCTGGATGTCGAGGTTATCCGTGCCGGAAAAACAATAGCCACCTATTGTGCGCTCAACGACGCCGTAATTTCCAAGGGTGTTGTGTCTAAGCTTATCGAAATAGATTTGTACAGCAATGATACAAATGTCACATTTTACCGTGCGGACGGTCTTATTATTGCAACACCTACCGGCTCAACGGCGTATTCACTGTCGGTCGGCGGGCCGATAATAGATCCGAAGCTCGAATGTATTTGTGTTACACCTGTAAGCCCGCATTCCTTTATGAATTCCCGCCCGATGATATATTCCACGAAAAACGTAATAAAGCTCATGACAGCAAGGGAACGTGACGAACAGGTATTTTTAACGGTTGACGGCGTGGAAAACATACGAATTTTGTACGGCGATGAAATTAAAATAAGAAAATCGGTTCTTACAACCAAGCTGGTTAGAATTAAAAATACCGAATTTTACGATGCGGTATACGAAAAGCTCTCCGAAAGAAGGTAAAATATGAAAACCAAAAGACATCTTAAAATACTCGAGCTGGTTCGCCGCCACGACGTGGAAACGCAGGAAGCGCTGGTGGAATTACTCAACGAAGAAGGCTACGAGGTTACACAGGCAACTATTTCCCGCGATATAAAGCAGCTCCGTCTTACAAAATCCGCCACACCCGACGGACGATATGTATATGCGGTTTCGGATATGGATGATCCCGAAAGCACAACCGGAAAATCGCTGGGTATTTTACGTGACGCGATAAAGAAAATCGACGTAGCGCAAAACATTCTGGTATTCAAAACCTATCCCGGCATGGCGCAAGCTGCGGCGGCGGCGGTGGATTCGCTCAATTATAAAGAAATTGTCGGCTCGATTGCCGGCGATGATACTGTGATGCTGTTGTTCCGTGAAAATTCCGTTGCAAGCGACTTCATGGAAAAATTTATGAAAATGACCTCACGCTAAAAAAGAAAGGCATGAACTTGAATGCTGTCTTCGGTACACATTGAAAATATTGCTCTGATCAATCGGCTCGACGTTGATTTTTCCAACGGCTTCACGGCCTTCACAGGTGAAACCGGCGCCGGTAAGTCGATACTTATTGATTCTATAAATATGGTTTCGGGCGCGCGTATGAATAAGGATATAATTCGTACGGGCACGGATTACTGTACCGTAAGCGCGGTTTTTTCCGATATAACAAAAGATGCCGCAGCAAAAATCGAGGAACACGGTATAAGTGTCGACGACGACAATATGCTTATGGTTCAGCGCACGATGAACGCCGACGGAAAATCCGTTTCTAAAATCAACGGCAGGACTGTTCCGCAGTCGGTGCTCAAAAGCATTTGCTCGACGCTGATTAACATTTACGGTCAGCATGAGTTTTACAGTCTTACCGATCCGATGGTTCATATAGAATATGTAGACAGCTTCGCGGACTGCGGAGCTTTAAAGGAGCGATACCGTGAGCAGTACGAAAAACTTTGCGAAATTCGCGGCAAAATTCGTTCGCTCAAGGTAGACGAGAGCCAAAGATTGCAAAAAATTGATTTTCTTCGTTTTCAAGCCGACGAGATTTCCCGCGCAAAGCTTCGCGTAGGGGAGGAAGAACAATTAAACGAGGAAAAAACGCAGATACTCAACTACGAAAAGATTTCTTCTGCGGCGGAAAAGGCGTATTTGTTGCTTTACGGCTCCGACAAACGAAGCGCCTACAGCTGTATCGGCACCGCAATCGAATATATTGACGAGCTTGCCGAAATTTTGCCGTCGCTGAAAGCCGACAGTGAAAAGCTGAACGATTATGTTTACGAAATTCGAGATATTGCCGAAAAGGTAATCGCCTGCAAGCCGGATTTGAGCGATGAGCCGACACGGCTTTTGGACAGCATTGAGGACAGACTGGACGTTATATATCGC
>CAYWMF010000189.1:0-3813 GCA_964459175.1 uncultured Oscillospiraceae bacterium | reverse complement strand
ATAAAGGCCGCCGTTACAGCCCAAAACTCGGCCGGTATACTTCATTTCACTCATCCTTCGGCGGCTCTCCATCCTCGGGATTTATATTCAGCGTCTGCTCCAGCGTGCTTTCGGTCGGCGTGTCACCCTCGGTCGGCGGCAACTCAACCTCGCTCGAAACCGGCAAATCGACAGGTGGGACATTCGGGTCAAGCGCGCTGTCGTATTCGCTGACAGTCAGCACAATTTCCGCGGTTTCCTTGGGCACGCTTGTGCCCTCGGCAACATCCTGCTCCAAAACCTCGCCGCTCGGGCGCGCAGACTTAACCGTGATAACCTCAACCTTGGTTATGCTGTTTTCGGTGAGCAGTCGCTTGGCCTCCTCCTCGGTTTTGCCTACCAAATTCGGCATCGGAACAAACTCGATTTCGGAGCCCATGCTGACGTAAAGCGTTACGGTGTCGCCCATTTTCACCGTTTCGCCCTGTGACGGCTCGGTGCGTATAATATAATTTTCCATTATGGAAACGTCATGAACACGCTTGACAACCGGCTTTAAGCCCATATTGCTGAGGTATACCTCGGCCTTGGTATACATGCACATGGTAAGATCTGGCATCACGACGGTTTGCGAGCCCAGACTTACAGTAAGCGTCAAATCGCGCGTTTTGCGCGTCGAGAACGGCGAGGGATTTTGATCCACAACATAGGTCTTGGTGCTGTCGAGGTCGTACTGATACTTGACATCCTTGAGAACCAAGCCGTCCGCGATTATCTTTTCCCTTAAAAGGTCGTTATACTCTTGACCGATATAGTCCGGAATTTCGTACACCGTGCCGACGCCGCTGCTGTTCTCAAAAATAGATGCCGCCAGCACCGCACCGCCGATAACCAGCACCACCAAAAACGCCAGTGCCACGCCCAGTATTATCGGGAACATCGAGCTTTTACCTTTGATTTTCGGCTTTACGTGCGGTTTTTTGTTATTTTCCGCGGCTGTATCCTTTTTTTGCTTATCGGAAGTTTTTTTGCCGTCCACAGGCTTTTCGTTAGCGTTGACGGGGGTGTTGCGCACGGGAATTTTATCGCCCGCCGTTATGGTATCACCATATCTCGCGTTGGAGTCATGCGAGCTGCCGCCGGCATTGTCGTCGGGCGCGGCATGAGGACCGTTTTTTTCGGCAAAAACTATCGAGGGGTTATTTTTCAAAATTTGAAGCGCGCGGCGCATGGTATGCGCATTGGCATAGCGCTCCTCCGGCTTTTTTTCCATTGCCTTGAGAATAATCTGCTCAAGTCCGCGCGGGATGGTGATTTCGATACTGCGAGGCTCCTTGGGAAGCTCGTTGACCTGCTTTGTTGCGATATCCAGTGTCGTTTTGCCGTCAAACGGAAGCTCGCCGGTTGTCATTTCGTACAGCATCACACCCAGCGAATATATATCCGTCGCAATGTCGGTCGGCTGACCGCAGGCCTGCTCGGGGCTCATATAATACACCGTGCCGATGGCCTTGTCCTGAACCGATTTTGTTTCGATATTTGGCAGTGTCGCAATGCCGAAATCCGCAACCTTAACGGCACCGTTGCGCAAAAGCATTATATTCTGCGGCTTGACATCGCGGTGAACAATGCCCTTTTCGTGGGCATGCTCCAGCGCCAGAAGTATCTGGTCGGCAAAATGCACCGCGTCGCGCCAAGGAAGCTTGCCTTTTTTCTGCATATAATCGTTGAGCGTTATGCCGTCGATATACTCCATGACGATATACTTCATGTCACTGCCGAACGCCACATCGTAAATATTAACGATATTCGGATGCGACAGCATGGCAACCGCCTTGGATTCGTTGACAAAGCGGCGCACCGCGCTTTCGTCGCTGTTGCATTCGTCGTTCAGCATTTTTATTGCGACAATTCTGTTCATCACGGTGTCCTCGGCCTTGAGCACCACCGCCATGCCGCCGACGCCGACAACTTCGAGTATTTTATAGCGCTTATCCAGTGTTTTTCCTACAAATGCCGCATATTTTTCGTTGTGTTCGTTGTTTTCCATCAGGCCTCGGCTCCCTCCCCGTCTTTAAGATCGATAACTACGGCTGTTATATTGTCGCCGCCGCCGCTCAAATTGGCAAAGTCCACCAAATCAACGGTTTTACCCTTAATATCCGACGCGGTAAAAAATTTGTGAAGCTCGGAATCCGGAATATAATTGGAAAGGCCGTCACTGCACAGCAGAATATAGTCCATATCTGCCGGCCGCGTGAAAAAATCCACCTCAACGCTGTCGTCAATGCCCACCGCGCGGAGAATAATATTCTTTTTCGGGTGATGCTGTGCTTGCTCCTCGGTGATTTCTCCCTCGTCAACCAGCGCCTGAACGTAGGAATGGTCCTTTGAAACGCGCTCGGCATGGTCGGAGTATATCGCATAGGTGCGGCTGTCGCCGACATTCACCGACATGAAAACATTTTTATACACAAAGCAGGCCGTCAGCGTTGTGCCCATGCCGGAAAGCGAATTATCCATCAGCGCCTTTTTATAAACCGCGGTATTGGCCTTATTGACCGCCGTCAAAAGCGCATTGCGGACAACCTTTTCCTTTAAATTGCCCTCGGCATCGAAAAAAAGCTTGCTGTTCTGCGAAATAAGCTCGCAAAAAGCATCACAGGCAGTTTCGCTCGCCAGACTGCCGCCGGCGGCGCCGCCCATTCCGTCGCACACTACTGCCGATACCGCGCCGTTTTCAAGCTTGCAAGCGCGAAAGCTGTCCTGATTGTTGCTTCTTACCTTACCGACGTCGGTTAAACCGTAAAAAACCATTTTATGCTTCTCCTTTGTGATTTCTTCTGAGCTGACCGCAAGCGGCCTCTATATCGGCGCCCATTTTGCGCCGCACCGTAACATTAACGCCGTGCTTTTCCAAAACGGCGATGAATTCCTTTTGATTTGTACTGCTGACATAGCCGCTCTCCTTGACGGTATTCACCGGTATCAGGTTCACGTGGCACAGCATACCCTTAAGCAGTGCCGCCAGTCTTTCGGCACACAGCGCGCTGTCATTGACGCCGCCGATGAGCGCATATTCGAACGAAATGCGCCGCCCCGTCACGTTGATATACGCACGGCAGGCCTCGATAAGCTGTTTTATGTTATACCTTTTGTTAATCGGCATCATCTGCGTGCGCATGTCGTCAAACGGCGCATGAAGTGAAATTGACAGCGTAAGCGGCATTTTTTCGTTTGCCAAATCGGCAATTCTGTCGCACAGACCGCAGGTTGAAAGCGATATATGGCGATAGCCGATATTAAAGCCCTCGGGAGTGTTGATAAGCTTCAAAAATTTTATAACATTGTCGTAATTATCCAGCGGCTCGCCTATACCCATCAGCACCACATTCGAAACCCGACAGCCGCATTCGCGGCTTATCATATCTATTTGCGACAGCATTTCGCCGGGCGTCAGATTGCGGGCAAAGCCCAGACGGCTGGAGGCGCAAAAGGAACAGCCCATTTTACATCCGATTTGTGTTGAAATACAGGCCGAATCGCCGTGCTCGTAATGCATCAGCACACTTTCGACATGCTCGCCGTCGCGCGTTTCGAACAAAAATTTTGTTGTGCCGTCGATTTTGGAAACCAGCTTCCGCACGACCTTCAATTTTTCGATATAATATATTTCGTCCAGCCTTTTGCGCAGAGCCAGCGGCAAATTAAGCATTGCCGAAAAATCGTCCGCGCCCTTGTAAAGCCACGAAAAAATCTGCGCCGCGCGGTATTTTTCGATATTCATACCGACCAGCTCCGCCTGCAATTCGTTTGGGAGCAGGCCCTTTATAT
>CAYWMF010000188.1:0-3833 GCA_964459175.1 uncultured Oscillospiraceae bacterium | reverse complement strand
TAATATTATAGTATAATATTGTCAAAATGTCAATAGGATAAATACATTTTTTTGCGAAAGGGTGAATTTTCACTTTTATTTCCAATTTCTCGCATATTTGTGCCGACAAATCCGCCGTATGAAATTATTGCCGATTTTATCATACTTTTTTAATGGAGGATTTCATAAATATTTATAGAATATTACGTATTTACTGTTGAAAAAAATCACTTTTTGGAGTACAATGTTATCGGAACAAAATACAGGAGACATCAGCAAAATGAAATTCACCAAAACAACGATATTGTTTTTATTCAATTTAATATTTCTTTGTACCGTTGCTTTTGCCGGAAATATAATAAATGAAGGACTTTTTTGCCCCGACGGAAGCACGCTTTACTATTCCGAGCAAAATGACGGCGGCAGGCTCTACGCCGAGCAGGGCGGCTACAGAGTCAAAATAAGCGACCTCAACGCCCGATACATAAACCTTTACGACGGCAACGTATATTTCTGCTCCACCGACGACACCGGCGAATATGCCGCTATTTCAAAATACAACATCGAAAGCTCCAAGGTCTACACGCTCCACGCCGTCGAAATGGTCAAGGGGCTTAAAAACCTTTATGTTACCGATAACACGGCGTATTTTCAGTCCGACGGCGCTGTCTACAGCCTTTCGCTGACCGACCGAAAGCTTAAAACTGTGCTCAGCGACGGTGAAATCGTCAATTTCATTCCGACAAGCGGCGGATTTGTTTACACCAAGCTGTCCGGCTCACAAACTCCGCTTTACTATCGCAGTGGCTCCGCAACAACTCTCATAGACAAAAATGCCGCCGCGTTCGACGAAAAGGACGGCACGGTTTATTTTACCGGTTCCGACGGCGCTCTGCATTCCTATCGCCTTTCCGACAAAAAAAGCGCCACTCTGTACGACATTTGTCTCACCAACATAATCGTTGACGGCAACATTATTTACGGCCGCGGCGACAACGAATACACCGTTTACGCCTATGACACCGCCGTAAAAAAGCTCAGTAACCAAAATATAGGCATTTATTCGTATTTTAACCTTGTCAATGGCAAAATAATGAGCGTTTACTACTCCGGTGCGCTTTTGACTCAAACTATTTTCGAAGATTATACCCCCGTCGCGCTGACTTCGTTTCTGCCCGATACCGGCACCTACAAAACCTGGAAGCAGTACGACGCACGCTGGGCAAACGTGCAATTCCCCAACGGTGAAACCGTAAAGCAAGTCGGCTGTCTCGTAACCGGCATATCAATTTTGATTGTCGGCTCCGGACTGCGCGACGAAGCCACCTTTAACCCCGGTACATTTGTCGAAGCGCTGAAAAACAATAACGGCTTCAACGGCGCCTCGCTTTACTGGTCGGCAGTCGAGCGCGTAGTACCAGAATTCAAGGTCTATTCCTCTTGGACGTCGCTCACCGGCAGTGAGAGCGACAAGGCCAAAGCCATCGCCGCTCACCTTGAAGCCGGCCGAAAAGTCGTCATTCGCGCCGTTTCCGCTCAGCATTGGGTCGCCGCCGACCGTGTTGAAAACGGCAAGGTCTATATTTGTGACCCCGGCAGAAACGTAACCGACCTTTTCGACTACTACGACGCCGCGGACGTCACGCGAATAGCCGTTTTCCACCCTGTTTCCTCCGAAGCGACAAAATACGAAAGCGGTCTGTATTCGATAACCTCCGACGACGGACTGCGGTTACGCTCCGGTCCGGGTCTTACATATGACCGTCTGTCGCTTATACCTTTTGAAAAAGTCATCGAAGTTCGCGACGCGGGCGATGGCTGGGGCTACACCTCCTATAACGGAGTGAGCGGCTGGGTGTTCATGGAATACACTAAATACATCGGTCCTCTGGTTTACAGTATCACTTATAATGCAAACGGCGGTCTGAATGCTCCGCAAGCGCAGGAAAAGGAGCACGCCACCGCGCTTTGTCTAACGCTTGAACAGCCTCAGCGTGACGGATACATCTTTCTCGGCTGGTCAACCAACCCCTCGGCGACTGTCGCCGCATACTCTCCCGGCACACTGTACACCGCCGACGAAAGCGCAACCCTGTACGCCGTCTGGCAAAAGGGCTCAGCCGCGATAATCTATGGCGACGTTGACCAAAACGGAGTATTTAACATCAAGGATATACTTCTTACCTCGCGCCACCTTGCCGCGCCACCCGATTACCCATTCACCCGCGCCATGTCCGAGGCCGCCGACATCAACAAGGACGGTCAAATAGATTACAAGGACATCGAGCTCATGCGCCTGAAGCTGGCGCTCGGATAATAGCTTAAAAATGCCACGGCTTCGCAAATTACTGCGTTGCCGTGGCATATTTTTCCTTGAATTAAAATTGCCCCCGCCGTCAATACTCTTTCTGTAATGAAAGTGAGGCGAGGGTATGTACAACAAGGTAGAAATCTGCGGTGTTAACACCTCAAAGCTTAAAACTCTGTCGACACAGCAAAAGACCGAGCTTTTGCGCAAAACAAAGCAAGGTGATATGGCGGCGCGCGAGGAGCTGATAAACGGCAATCTGCGCTTAGTTCTGAGTGTTGTGCAAAAATTCAGTGGGCGCGGCGAAAATCCCGACGATTTATTCCAAGTCGGTTGTATCGGACTGATTAAAGCAATAGATAACTTTGACCTTTCGCAAAATGTTTTGCTAAGCACCTACGCAGTGCCCATGATAACCGGCGAAATACGCCGTTATCTGCGCGACGACAACATGATCCGCGTCAGCCGTTCGGTTCGCGATTTGGCATACAAGGCGCTCAACGAAAAGGAGCGGCTGGCGCTGGCGCTCGGGCGTGAGCCCACCCTCGACGAAATCACCGCCGCCGTCAACAAGGTTTTAAGTGAGCTTGAAAACCCACTGCCGCCCTGCACCAAAAAGGACGTTTCCGATGCGTTGGACGCCATTATGGATCCGGTGTCGCTGTACGACCCGGTTTATTCCGATAACGGCGACTCGATTTTTATAATGGATCAGCTTTGCGACAATCGGAGCAGTGACGACAGCTGGACCGAAAGCATCGCCCTCAACGAGGCCATCAAAAAGCTGGGGCGGCGTGAAAAAGCGATACTCGACATGCGCTTTTACCGCGGCAAAACGCAAACCGAGGTTGCCGCCGAGGTCGGCATTTCACAGGCACAGGTCAGCCGCCTCGAAAAAGGCGCGCTCTCCCGCATAAAGAAAAATCTTTGAAATTATTCTGATTTTTCACCTAATGCGCGAAGCTGATGTTGAGATGCCAATAGGCGCGTCAACGGGAAGTATTCATATGAATAAAATTTCATACAAAGCCGTAAATTTAATCGCAAATCCGCCTTTATGCGGACGAATACAAATATTTTCAGAAATTGCAAATTGCTAATTAAAAGCCAGCCCATCGCATTGCGATGGGCTGGTTTCTGTAATGTATGTGTTTTGCCGAAATCAGTTCAACAGCGCTCTGTCGTTGGCAAATTCGGTACCGCTCGCCTTGGAGAACTGCTCCAACAGCATTTCAACCGTGAGGTTCTTTTTTTCCTCGCCGCTGACATCGAAAATTATGCGGCCGGCATTCATCATTATAAGACGATTTCCGTGTGCGATGGCGTCCTTCATGTTATGCGTAATCATCATCGCGGTAAGGTTTTCGCTTTCGATAAATTTATCGGTCAGCTCCAGCACCTTCGCGGCGGTTTTGGGGTCGAGCGCCGCGGTGTGCTCGTCAAGAAGCAAAAGCTTCGGGCGGTTCATAGTCGCCATAAGCAGAGTTACCGCCTGGCGCTGACCGCCGGAAAGCAGACCCACGCGGGTGGTAAGGCGATTCTCCAG
>CAYWMF010000187.1:0-3834 GCA_964459175.1 uncultured Oscillospiraceae bacterium | reverse complement strand
CCGGTGACGTCATATTTGTGAGTCAGCGGCGCGTTTTCCTTGCCCAGCACGGTGATGTGGTGATAAGCGCCGTACATTGCGGGGCGCATGAGGTTCGCGGCGCAGGCGTCAAGTCCGATGTAGGACTTGTGCGTTTCCTTGCGGTGAATGGCTTTGGCGACAAGACCGCCGTAGGGCGCCAACATAAAGCGAGCCAACTCGGTGAAGATGCGGACATCACCCATGCCGGCGGGAACGAGGATTTCCTCAAACGCCTTTTTAACGCCACTGCCGATAACCTCAATATCGGCGGCGGGCTGATCGGGCAGATAGGGAATTCCGACACCGCCGGAAAGGTTGATAAAATCAAACTTTGCGCCGGTTTCGTTGTGAAGCTCGACCGCAGTTTTGAACAGCGTTGCGGCAAGGGTGGGGTAGTATTCGTTTGTGGTGGTATTGCTTGCCAAAAAGGCGTGCAGACCGAAACGCTCGGCGCCCAGCGACATGAGCTTTTTGAAGCCCTCGGTCAGCTGTTGGCGGGTGAAGCCGTATTTTGCGTCGGCAGGATTACCCATTATTTGGTTGTTGCACACAAAATCTCCGCCGGGATTGAAGCGGCAGCAGACCAATTTCGGCACGGAGGTTAAAGAATTCAGAAAATCAATGTGGGTTATATCGTCGAAATTTATGATAGCGTTAAGCTTTTTGGCGTACAAAAAGTCCTCAGCGGGCGTAACATTCGATGAAAACATAATATCCTCGCCGGAAAATCCGCATTTTTCCGACATCATCAGCTCGGTGATTGAGGAGCAGTCCACGCCGCAGCCTTCTTTTTTGAGCAGTTTCAGAATGTACGGGTTGGGTGTGGCCTTGACGGCGAAATATTCGCGAAAGCCCTTGTTCCACGAGAACGCCTTGTAAAGGCGGCGGGCATTTTCGACAATGCCTTTTTCGTCGTAAATGTGGAACGGCGTCGGGTATACCTGCGCGATTTCCTTGATTTTTTCGAGGGTGACAAAGGGTTTTTTCATTTAAATGCGCTCCTTTATTGCGGTGTTGATTTTTTGACGAAGATTGAGAAGATAATCGGCTCCCTTGGGATATTCAAAGAAGGTTATGGGGCTTTCAAGCTCGCCCTCCAAAAGCTTCATTACAAAGTCGCGGCCGGCAAGGCTTTCCAAAAGCTTCATGGCGCGCAGATCCTGCAATGCCTCGGTGAATACCACCACGCGAATGGATTCCAGCGCTGTTCCGTCGCTTGCCGGGTACACCTTAAAGGGGTCGCCCGCCGGGAACGCGCCGTCGGAGTCGGTGACAAGATAGGGGTTTATGCTGTAGCGCGACAGCTGCGAATAGTAAAAATTGTAGCCCCACTGCAAAAAGCCGTAAATGTTGTATTTGTAGAACTGCGTGCCGATAATTCTGTTGCGCGCAGAGGGCATGGCGATGAACTGGTTTGAAACCTTGGTGGTCTGACCGCAGCAATAATAGGTCCAAAGGTTGGGCACATTCGCTTTAAGGAACGGCTCGATATGGTTATTGGCGGGAATAGGGGTCGAAACGACGCCTTTTTTGTAAAAATCGAAATCGCTCAGAGCGTCCATGATAATATAGTCCTTGAGGATATTCTTGACTATATTGCGGCAAGCCTTGTAGGTTTTGATGGCGTTGACGTTAGGCTCGTCGGAAATGTGGAAAAAGCACTGCTTATCCACGCCCAGCAATTGAAGATGCTTAACCAGCGCCTTGAGGAAGGATTTTAAGAATTTTTTGTATTCCTCGCCGGTCGAGGGGTGTCCCAGCCGAAGATTTGCTTGTATTCGCCGTCAACGGTTGCCATAACCTTGGGTGCGAAGCTTGCGCCCCATTGCGAGAAAAGATGAGCCATTTCAAAGTACTTTATGCCGTTTTTGAGGCACATTTCAACCCAGCGATCCAGCTTTTTGAAGTTGTAGCGATAAACGCCGTTGGTTCTTTTTATATCAACCAGCTGAACCGTCGGACGTTCGGAGCCTACCTCGGTGTCCAACTCGGGGGTCAAAATCGGGGTTAAAATAAGGTTCATGCCGTTTCTGACATAGGTTTTGACAAAATTTTCGATGATTTCCCAGTGACGTTCGCTGAAAACCTCGACGTTGTAGAACGAGGCAAGGCAGTCGCAGTGGAACCAGTTGGTCACAATCAGCTCCTGATCGGGAAGCGCGGCGGCGATGATTTCAAGCGTAAAGGTACCGCTATAAAGAACCTCGCCGTTTGAGCGGGAGAGCGAAATATTTATTTCATGCTTGCCGACCGGGGCGTTTTCGACGGTGAACCAAAAGCTTTCGGTGGATTTTGCCGAAATGTAGAAGTATTTTTTGATGTCGAACGGCTCCAATACGTCGGGATACATTCCCGCACCCTTGCGCAGATAGTCGGAGTCGTTGCAGTCCAGCGGAGTGGCCGCCAGCATTACCGGAACGTGGCGCACACGGCGAACCGAAACTTTATCCGCAATGTCACTTTCGATTTTCAAATATGCGCCGATCATGTCGCTGTATTGATCGTCCTCACGGCAGATTGCCAGCTGAAAGGAATAAATCTCTCCCATCAGCGCACAAGCCGACGTAAATTCCTTTTTTTCGCCGATTCCCGCGTCGGCAAAGCATTTTTCGAGTGAAGAAAGAAGCTTGAATTCCATAAGTTTCTCCTTGTTTTGTGATTTTTGTAAAAAATATAATAATTCTCGTTTTTATCGTCCGATGCGGTGGCTGTCGATGTATGTCGCCTCGTCGAATTCCTTGACGCTCAGCGCGCCGTCCTTTACCTCGGCCTCGAACAGATATCCGCCCTTTTCGCCGCCGTAAATCACCAGGCGGCTGTAGTCCAGCTTGCCCTCCAGCGCCGCCGTGAACGCACGGCAGGCGGCTTCAAACGCCGCGATGTCGGGAATGTCGTCCGTCAGCGAAATTTCGTAGCTCAAATGCGGCAAAACCTTGCCGTAGTCGCCGCCCAAATCGAACATTGTCCGTTCGAGATTTTCATCAAACGGCAGACTTTCTACGCGAAAGCCCATGCTTTCTCCGCTGTCACGCAGGGCTTGCGTCATAACGGTGCGCCCGATTTCGAACATCGCGCTTTTTGCGTACAGAAAATATCCGTCGTAGTGGTCCGCCGGCACCATTTTTTACTCGCCGTAGTAGCTTCGGCGGGGCTCCTTAAAGGTTATCACGGTTTCGTAGTAGTGTGACTTGAAGTTATATGCGGTGGTCATGGACTCGATTTTTTGCAGAGGGTAGTGCTCGTCGAGATATTCCTTTGTGGCGTTGTGCCACTTGACGGCGCCGAAAATGTTGCCGAAAATCGCGTTGAAGCACACAAGATAAAGCAGTGTGACGGCGACGGCTTTTATTATGTTAAAAACGCCCTTTTTCTTTATCAGACCGGCACACAGATATGCCGCCGCGGCGCTCAGCATGAAAAACAGCGCCTTTACCAGCGCAAGGTTGAGCGGCGGGCTTTGCTCTACCACGGAATTGTAGCCTCCGCTGTCGGCCAGTGACAGTATGAGCGACAAAAGAGCCGTCACAATAAGCGCGTTTTTAAGCTTGCGGTAGAACAGAAACATTACAAGCGCGGCAAAGAAAAATATCGGGAAGGTGGATAGAAATCCGCGCGAGGTTCCGCCCATGTATAACGTCAGCGTGAACAACACCGTCATTACGGCGAACAAAAGCTGAGAGCGCTTTTCGGGGCTTGAGCGCAGTTTTTCGAAAAATTTCATGGTATGCTCCTTAAATCTGTTGTAATATACAATAATTATACAGTAAAAAAATTATTATTTCAACAATATTGTGTTAATTCAAGGCGCTTAAT
>CAYWMF010000186.1:0-3848 GCA_964459175.1 uncultured Oscillospiraceae bacterium | reverse complement strand
TCAAAAAATAGCTTTTGCCATTGACAAAACGGCTTCTCGGTAGTATAATAAAAGTAGTGGAAGATACCGTTAAGACGGTTGACCTAAAGGTTTACAGTAAAAATAACCGCAGCCTTGGCCGGGGGCGGTTATTTTTTTCTGTCGTTTATTTTTATTATTAAATCGACTATAGCGATTATCACCATACAAAAAGCAAAAAGCTCCGTATATGTAATCATTCGCGTCACTCCCAATCAAATTGAGAGTGTCAACCGCCTTTATCTTCCACTACTTATTCAGTATACCGTATATGTCGGCTTCTGTCAATAATTAATTTTTTAAACATGCCGTTTTGCAATAGAGAAGCCGAGCGCTCGAACATGACTGTGTTCGAGCGCTTTTTCGCATAGCGCAATATTAATTTCAGTTTGTCACGGCTTTCATGACAGGGGCGGATTCGATGGTATAGGTAGCAAGTCCGGCTTGGTTGATGGTGAAAGCGTTTTCGGCTTTCAGCTTGGCAACAGTTTCGCTCATGTGCTGTGGGCGGAGAATGAATTGGCGAATGGCGTCCTTGTACTTGTCAAACATGTTGACTATCAGCGGTGTGCGCTCCACCAGAAAAATGCCCACTCCCTCGTTATCAACGCGCGTAACGACGCCGGAATTGTGCATCAGTGCCGCCTCGGCAAAACCGCGCACATTGGAAAACAGGAAATAATAGCTGTAGAAAACATTGTTTTCGGTGCTTGCGGAGGAATAAATGCCGAGAAGATCGCCCAGCGGAATGGTAATGCCGTCGGCGTTGTCATTGATAATGCCGTCCTCGCTTTCGTCCTTGAAGTCAGAAAGCTTTTTGCCCTTGTTGTTAACCAGGTCGAGAATTTCGTCGGCACGCTTGGATTTCGCGTCCTTTTGCTCCTGAGTCAGCGGCTCGCCGCTTTCGGGGTCGTCGTATGCGGTGTTAAAATAGATGTGACGCAGAGTGATGAAATTATTTTTGTAATAGTCCAGCAGCTCATCGTCGGTGATGGGGTCACTGCCGCCCTCGTTGAGTACGCTGTCGGCACCCTTTTGTGCCAGCGCCTCAAGTCGGTAAAAGTCGCGAAGCGTGTTGTAGCCCACGCCAAAGCGTATCATTTCGTTATTGAACTGGGTGCGCGAGCCGTAGGACTGTACCATCGTGTCAAGTATGTCGATAATTTCGTCGTCCTCGTCCTTGGTCAGCGTTATGCCGTTTTGCTCGGCAATATCGGCATAATACAAAATCGACAGCGCGCTGTCCAGCGTTTCGTTGAACAGAATTTCGCCCATTGTCGTGCCGTCGTCCGATGTCCGGCTCCAAAGGGTTTTGTCGTCGGTGAAATTGCCGGTCGTGGAATAAATGTAGGTCGATTTGGACTGCGACAGCAAAAACATGAATATTCCGCCGGGAATAGCATTGTTTTTGTAAACCAAAAGTCCCTCGGGCGTTTTTTTGTTTTCGGTTTTGACATTTTCATCGCCGTCGCCGGTATTATCGTCTGAATTATTGCAGGAGAACAGTGAAAAAGCGGACAAAAGCAAAAGCAGTGCAAGTAAAGCAGATATAAATCTTTTCATAATTAATCCTTTTTATTGTTTTTTCAATTATTGCTTATGGTTTTAACGTCACCGACAGCTATTGCCGCGAGGGCGGCTGCGTCCTCGGTAAAGGAAGCGCTGTTTTCGGCAACGGTGGCGGCGGCCTTTTTATCATAAACGCCGTCGGAGACCGCGATCATGGGCTGATACTGGGCATAAGCGCCGCCGTCGGTGGTCAGGCGCTGAACGAAAAAGGTTCCGTCCGCGGTTTCGACACGGCTTATTTCGCCGATCGGGCGATTTATCAGCGCGTCGTAAAAATCGGAGTTTTTGTAAATCAAGTAATAGTAAAGCCCATAAAGATTAAGACTTGCGTCCTCGGAGTAGTTCGCCAACTTGTACAGCTCGCGTTCGGGCGGCAGGGTCACGCCCTGCGGATAGCTTGTCAAAATACCGTCATCGGTTTTGTCGGCAAATTGGTCAAGCCCAGCGCCGCTGTCCAGCCCGCGCTGAATTTCGTCGGCGCGCTCGGCGGCATCGTCGGAATCCTTGTTGATGAAAATGTGGCGCAGAGTGATGTATTCCGAATCAAAATAGCTTTCGTAGTCCTCGTCGCCAAGCGACGCGGCGCCGTCACTGCCGTGCAGAGCACGCTTTGCCTTGTCGGCAGAAAGCGAAAGCTTAATATAGCTGTTCAGAACGTCAATCGAAAAGCCGGCGCTTTTCAAAGCCTTATTCAGCTCGTTATCGCCGCCGAAATCCTCGGCGTATTGCCGACGAACGGCGGAAATTTCACTGCCGGAAACCGAAATATCATTGTCGTTTGCGACCTTTCCGTAGTAAAGCAGTATTTTCGCATTTTCGATCGCCTGCGTTTTTATAAGCTCGGCGGCATCGCGGCCCTCGTCACTCTGCCAAAAATCGCCGTCGCGTTCGGCATAGTTCGAATTGCCCTTGGACATTGCCAGCAAAAATGTATAAATTTGCTCGCTGATATAGCTGTCGCCGTAGTTGATAACGGCGGGCGTATTGTCGCTTGCGGTGCAGGCTGCCAGCGGCAAAATCAGCAAAGCGATAAATAAAATCAGAATTTTCTTCATACTATTATATATCCTCTATCAATTACCGGTCAGCGCCATCATTGCGGCGCCCTTAACCGAAAAGGTTGCCAGCGTGGCCTCGTCAATAACGAATTCGGGCTTGAGCTCGGTCATAAGCTCCTTGGTTACCTGCGATTCCAACGAGCCGCCGGCAATGATAATATCCTTATACAGCTCGAACATGCTCATATCCAGCGGTAAATGCTGAATAAAGAAGATACCCTTATTGTTTTCAATGCGCGAAACGGCATTTTCGGCGCTGCCCGTCACTGCGTCGGCAAAGCCCTCGACGTTGTTTATAAGATAATAGTACAGTCCGAAAACATTGAAATCTCCGCTTTTTTCTTCGGCGGCATAGGCCAGCTGGTACAGCTCGGCCGAAACGGGAAGCGTGATACCGCTCGGATAGAGCTTAAGAAAATTGTCGCTCGAAAGCTCGGCATAATCTGCCAAATCCGCACCTGCCGCCAGCGCCAGCTCAATATTGTCTGCCTGAGCATTGACTGCCGCCTTTTCTTCGTCGCTCAAAATAACCTCTTTGCCGTTTTCGCCGAGCTTATTGATATTGTTGAGGTTGAGGTGGCGCAAAGTATAGTAATTTGCCTTGTAATATTCCCGATAGTCATCGTCGGTTATGGCATGCGGGCCGCCCTCGCCCAACGCATATTCCTTGCCCGCGGAGGCCAGCTTTTGAAGGCGATAGTATTCCTTGAGCAAATCGTAGTTCATGCTATATTCTGCCATCATTGAATTGAGGCCGTTTTTATCCACCTTATACGAGGTCATAAGGCTTTCGAGCGAATCCTCGATATCCTTTTCGTCGTCCTTGGTAAGCACAATTCCGTTTTGCTGTGCGACGGAGGCGTAATACACCAGCGACATTGCGGTGTTCAGCGCGTCGTCAAAAATGTAATCCGCCAAAAGCTGTCCCGATTCGGTATCCCACACCTCGGCGGAATCGGCGGTTTGACCAAGGCTGTAAAGCGCAAGCGTTTTTGCCTGGGTTAAAATATAGGTGAACATGTTTGTGGTTATGGATTTTTCGCCATAGGTTATCAGCGGCTGGTATTGCTCGCTCGAGCAACCGAAAAGCGCCGCGCAGGACAACAGCATTGTCGCCGCCAAAATCAAAGAAATTATACGTTTCATTTTAAAAATCCTTTCTTTTTTTAATATTATACAATAAAAATATGTACATGTCTACAT
>CAYWMF010000185.1:0-3874 GCA_964459175.1 uncultured Oscillospiraceae bacterium | reverse complement strand
CTATCTTGAATGGATACTCACCGCGCTTAAATGCAAAACCGAGCTGTCACCGCGGCGCAATATGGCGCGCTTTGCGGCGGTGCGCGATTATCATTTGTACGCGTCACAGCTTTTTGAGCGTTTCAAGGTGTTTTATCCCGATTGCCGCTTCTACTGCGACAATTCTCCTGTCAATGAAAAAAGGCTGGCCGCCGAAGCCGGACTTGGCATAATCGGCGACAACAGTCTTGTTATTAACGAAAAATACGGTTCGTATATTTTCCTCGGCGAAATTTTTATAAAGGAGCGCTTGGATTCTTACGACGAGCCGCAGACACCGAAGAAATGTCATTCGTGCGGCAAATGTAAAAACGCCTGCCCGGTCGGGCTTGATTTTTCAAAATGCGTTTCCGCCGTTAACCAGACCAAACGCATAACGCCGGAACAGCGAGAGGTCATTCGTGCCTCGCAGTTCAAGTGGGGGTGCGATTTGTGCCAGGATGCTTGCCCATACAACATTAGCGCCGCGCAAACGCCGATAGAATTTTTCAAAACCGATATTCTCGATTTCCTCACCTGTGAAAAGGTGGACGAGCTTATACGGACCGACACCTTCAAACAGCGCCCTTACGCTTGGCGCGGCGCCGCAACCATTAAGAGAAATCTTGAATTGTAGCGATTTTTCTGTCAATTGAAGCGATTGCAAAAGCTATTTTGGTAATTAAGCAGCCAATCCGAAATATCAACGATTCTTACTTCTTCATATTGATACTCACCGTGGCGTGTACGGGCAATTATTATTTTTGGATAAGCATATTTTATTTGAAGCAACGGCGAAACCTCACGTTCAAAAGTCTTTTCATCAGTGATATTATCGGAAACCTGTATATATAGCTTATCGTTGCGCTTGATGGCAACAAAGTCGATTTCTTTCTATATTGATTTCGAGTAATGAGTTTCATAGCGAATCACATCTCGTACAGTGTTGTACCACAATTTTTTACCGCTTTTAATGGATTTTCAAAAATGGTAAATAGAAAGTTGCAGATTGGTCGTTATTATATTTCTAAAGCTTTCCAAACAGCGCGCCACAGAGCAAAAAACGCCCAATAAACGTACAAAAGCAGGCAACATCAGCTTTGGCTAAATGTTGCCTGCTTTGTTGTCTGAGTCTGCTTGCGGTTGCCGATTTCGTAATTTTCTTAAATTATTGTCTTATCGGCAAGCTTCTGCGTTTCAACTCAGATGTTTCATTGTTTGTTTTACGCAATCCGAAATTTTCACCGTGCCGACACCGAAAATCGAGGTGTGTAAAGTGTCGTTTATCGGCTTTGTCCACTCGTCTCCAATGCTGTCGATTCCGTTGGCCATGCCCAGAATCGAGCCGACCGTCGCGCCGTTGCAGTCGGTATCAAAGCCGGTTTCCACCGCCATGCACACGGATTTGCCGTAATCGCCGCCGCCGTAAAGAAGCGCCGCGGCAACAATCATCGCGTTGGAAATTGTATGGCACCAGCCGTGTGAGGTATATTCGTCGTAGCGCTCGTGAATCATTGCAAAGCATTCGGCCGCGCTTACGCCGTTTTCATAGCCGTTAAGCACATCGCAAATTGCTTCGTAAAGCCTTGAAGTATACGGAATTTGGGCAATGCCGTTCAAAATAATGTCCTTGATATTATTCGTGCCGGCCGCGGCGGCAATCATGGCGGCGGCAAACATTTCGCCGTATATGCCGTTCTTCACATGTGAAATACTGGCATCGCGGAATGCCATATCGGCGGCAAGCTCGGGATTGGCGGGATTAATATAGCCGAAATAGTCGCCGCGAATCTGCGCGCCGATCCACTCACGATACGGATTTTTGTACTTTGCCGATTCCGGCGGCTCAAAGCCCTTGACAAAATTGCAAAATGCCACTCTTTCGGCGGTGTAATATGCGTATTTGCTTTGCAAAGCCAGCCACGCTTGCGAAACATCGTAGGCTGTGAAGTCGCGGCCGTACTTTTCGATAATCTGCTGCGCCAGAACAACATAGTTTGTATCATCGTCAACCGGCATACCGTCCGTCTTATCCGCATAGCATCTGCCGGCAAAGCGGTATTTATACTTGTTCAATATCTCGTCATTCAGGTCGCTGTGAAGAATATAGCGGTGCATCGGGTAATTTCCGGTTTCTTTGAGAAACGGAACCAGCTCGTCTGTGCGTATGCCCTCTACCGTTTTGCCCAGCAAACAGCCGCAAATTCTGCCCATCCAAGCGCCGCTCAGCTGTTTCTCAAGCTTGTTCTTGTTTACGGCAAGCGCGGCGGGAATATTCTTTCGCAAATTTTTTATTTCTTCGATTGTGGACGGTTCGATATATTTATAGTTTTCCGCGGTTTTGGCATTGAAAACAACCTCGAACAAAACATCGCCCAGTTTTTTCTTTATTTCGTTTTTCGGCAGGCGTGCCACCGCAGAAAATATGTCGGCATACGCGGACAAATCCAGACCTTCCTCAATGGACTGCTGATATTCGGTGAGCAAATCCGAGAAATAGGATTCCCCATCGGGTATATTTGCGTATTTCGGCTTCAGCTCTTTGCTGTAGTTCAACTCCTCGGTAATGCGGTTATCGCTTTCCATTACCAGTGTGTCAAGTGACACATCAAAATATTTTGAAATTTTTACAAGCTTTTCAAGTTCCGGTGCCGATGCGCCGCTTTCCCATTTCTGCACGGATTGCCGCGAAACGCCGAACAGCTCCGAAAATTGCTCCTGCGACATATTCGCGCCGGTGCGCAATTTGCTTATCATATCGCTTAACGCCATAGTATGTACCTCTTTTCTGCTATTTTTAATATTATACTTCGATTTTTATATTTTACCATATAATTATTAACTGCGCAACAAACCCAAAGGCGCCTTTTTGACAACCTACGGTTGCAAAAGCGTCGGGCACCCTTGGCAGAGCGCCCGACAAAAGGCTTGTCATTCAAGCTGCTTGCCCAAAAACGTCGCCGCAGTTTGAATAAGCTTGATTTCCGCGTCGTCGGGCTTGGCAAAGCTGTCGGATGCATGTAAGCTCATGACCGCGCCCATAACGTCGCCCTCCGAAAAAATCGGGCAAGCCACGGAAATATAATGATGTTCGCTTATAACGGTCGGAAATGTCTTGCTGTCTTCGGATTGCGCGGTATATAGCTGGCGCTGCTCGATAATGTCCTCCAGCTGAGGGCTGAGCTTTTGCTCCATAAACTCCTTTTTTGATACGCCCGCCGCCGCAATTATCGCGTCTTTATCGCAAATAACAACATTAATCCCACAGCTTTTGAAAAGGCTTTCGGCATAGCTCGCCGCCGCTTTCATCAGCTCGCCTATCGGTGAATATTTCTTGAAAATCACCTCGCCGTCGCGATCCGTGAATATTTCCAACGGGTCGCCCTCGCGTATGCGCATTGTGCGGCGAATCTCCTTTGGGATAACCACACGGCCAAGATCATCTGATTATGTCAAGTAGGTACAAAAATTATTTACAAATCCCGAAAAACCCTTGAAAATAGGGCGTTTTCGGCTTCTCATTTTTTGAATCTGCTTAACATAAAGGGTTTACCCATTATGTTATTTTAGGACAACTCAGTGCTTTTTAGTGCTTCAAAACTACGAAAAGATCATCGAATTTCCAACTGATTTCTATTTTGTCAGGAGCATAAACAACCACTTTTTCAATTGCCTCATACATATTACTGCGAAGCATTTCATCGTTTGTCTTTGCTATGATTATTGCCTTTTTCTCTTCTTCTCGGTTTTGACTATCCTGTGCTATTGCATTTTTGTATTCTTCCTCGGTATCAGAAAGTCGTTTCTTTAAAGCATCCAATTTTGTCATAAGCCTATCTTTCTTCTCCATATACTC
>CAYWMF010000184.1:0-4125 GCA_964459175.1 uncultured Oscillospiraceae bacterium | reverse complement strand
GTACAATTGTGCCGATTTTGCTTCTTTCGATGATTTTGTTTTGAAGCTCGGGACGGCGCAAATCGAGATAACGGTGCTTCAGACGGAGCTCCTCGCGCGCGTTGGAGTTGTCCACAATTTCAAAGGGCGGGGTTTGTGCCGCCGAAATAATTTCAAGCTTTGTTACTGCGATTTCGACAAGACCGGTGGGAATGTTGGTGTTTTTGGCGTTTTCGCCGCGGGAACGAACCGTTCCGACAGCCGAAAGAACGTATTCGGCACGGGCGGAAAAGGCCTTTTCAAAGTCCTCTTTGTCGCTCTTTTCGTCGAATGCCAGCTGAACTATACCGGTACGGTCGCGCAAATCGATAAAAATGAGCGAACCCAAGTCGCGTTGACGCTGAACCCAGCCGCAAACCTTGACCTCCTGTCCGATGTGTTGCTCCCGAAGCTCCCCGCAATATATTGTTCTGTACATGTTTTTATAAATCTCCTGTTTATTTAATATAATTGATTATCGTTTGTATATCGTCCAGCGAAACCTCGTTCTGAGCGCTGTTTTGCATGTCCTTCAATACGCATTTGCGGCTTTCGATTTCGCTTTCGCCCAGTATCAGCACAAAGCGCGCGGATTTTTTGTCGGCGTATTTCATTTGCGCCTTTAGCGAACGACCCACAAGGTCGCACTGAGCGCGCAGACCCGCATCACGCAGTAGCGAGCACAGACGGAACGCCTCGCCGACCGCGGCCTCGCCGAGAGAAGCGATGTATATGTCCATGGCGGTGTCGGCGGGCTTTATTTTGCCCTGAGCCTCCAGCACCATTATCAGTCGCGTAAGTCCCATGGCAAAGCCGATTCCGCTTAATGCCGGGCCGCCCAGAGACTGTACCAGGCCGTCATATCGGCCACCGCCGCAAACTGTGCTTTGCGAGCCGATATCGTCGCTTATGAATTCGAATACGGTTTTGCGGTAATAGTCCAAGCCGCGCACTATGCGGGAATTGACGGTGAAATCGCGTCCTGCCTTGGTAAGCAGCGTTTTAAGTCCTTCAAAATGCGTTTTGCAGTCGTCGCAAAGGTAGTCGATGGTGTGCGGAGCATCCTTTGCAATCGCGGAGCAGACAGGGCTTTTGCAATCCAAAATTCTGAGCGGATTTTTTTCAAGGCGACTTTTGCAGGTGTCGCATAAATCATCAATGTGCGAGGCAAAATACTCCTTGAGGGCGGCATGATATTTCGGACGGCATTCCGGACAGCCGATAGAGTTGATTTCAAGACGAATATTCAGCCCCAGCTCTTTGAAAATATCCGACGCCAGCATTATAACCTCGGCATCGGCACAGGGCGAATCCGCGCCGAACATTTCGACGCCGAACTGATAAAACTCGCGCGAACGACCGGCCTGCGGTTTTTCGTAGCGGAAGCAGGAAATCAGGTAGTAAAGCGACAGCGGCATTGCCTCGGAGCAAAGTCCGTTTTCAATAACACTGCGCACGACGCCGGCGGTGCCCTCAGGGCGCAGACTGATGGAGCGGCCGTCGTTGTCGGTGAAGGTGTACATTTCTTTTTGCACAACGTCCGACGTGTCGCCGACGCCGCGGTTGTAAAGCTCGGTTACTTCAAAGGTGGGCAGGCGTATTTCGCCGAAGCCGTAGTTTTTCGCAACCTTGCGAATTCTTGTTTCAATGTCAAGCCAAATTGCGGCTTTGTCGGGCAGAATGTCAATGGTTCCTCTGGGTTTCTGTATCAAGGTGAACAATCCTTTCTGTGGTTAATGTTTGTTGTTGACAATTTCGCGCCAATCCAGGTCGCCTCGGTCAAGCGCCATGATTATAGCCTCGGCGGTGGCAATGTTGGTCGCAACGGGAATGTTGTATATGTCGCATAAACGCAGAATATTCATTTCGGTCTCGTCAAAGGGTTTATTCGGTGCAGTGTCCCGGAAATAGAGGAGAACGTCGATTTCATTGTAAGATATGCGCGCGGCGATTTGTTGGTCGCCTCCGTGCGGACCGCTTAACAGGCGCTCAATTTTCAATCCGGTAGCGTCGGTAATGTTTTTGCCGGTTATACCTGTGGCGCATAGATTGTGCTTCGAAAGGATTCCGCAGTATGCTATGCAGAACTGTGTCATGAGTTCCTTTTTGTTGTCATGAGCGATTAAAGCAATTTCCATATAAAATCTCCTTTATTTATAATAATCTTTCTCTTTTTGCGGCTTTCATAATGCTGTGCATAAGGCTTACGCTTTCGCCGTTTAAGCGGCGGGCTATATTGCCGATGGCCGTACTGCCGCTCCCGGTCAGCGTAAGACAGTTTATCAGGCCGCCGCACTGCTGTATGCTGTCTATTCTGTCATCCGTCGGCACAACGCCGAGCAGCTTCACCGAGCTGCGGTCGATAATATCTATAATACCGGGATAATAGCCTTTTTTCACAAACGGAATATTGAACATATTGATTATAAGGCGGGGCTCTGTTTTGCCGCGGCGATAAAGCTCAAAGGCGGTTTTTTCGGCCGCGCGTACCGCCGACGGACTGTGCGAGCACACCACAATCGGCAAATCGGTTTGGGCGGAGGCCGCCACAAGCTCGAAAAAGCGCCCGAAGCCCGCCGGCATATCCAGCAATACAAAATCAAAGCGACTTTTCAGCGAGGAAAGAAATTTATCGGTTTGAGCCTGCGTTACGGTGTCCGCCGCGGCAATGTCAAAGCCTATCGGCGCCGGCATGAATTTGAGCGACGGCAGAACCGAGCCGGAGGTATACGCCTTGTCAAGCTCGCATTTGCCGGACAGCAAATCGTATGCATCAAAGCATACACAGTCCTCAAAGCCCAAGGCCAAATCAAGACTGCGCACTCCGAAATCCATATCCACGGCAATAACGCTTTTTTCCTGCGCAGCCAAGGACGCGGCAATACCCGCCGTCAGCGTTGTTTTGCCGACGCCGCCTTTGCAGGAAGTAACCATTATAACATTTCCCAAAAAGTCCACCTATATCCTCATATGTATTGTACATATTATACCATATTTGTTATCGGACTGTCAATAATAACATTAAAATGATATAATATTTTACAGTAAGTTAAAAAATGCGTAAATATACTCATCATACAATCTTTTAACCTAATAAGTATACCACAAAAATCGCTTTTTGTCTATATCAAAAGGCGAAAAAAAGAAGGATTTTTTGGATTATGACGGATATTTTGAACGAAAATATTGATTTGTTCGACCGACTTTTGCGAGTTGACAGGGTTTTTGATATTATCAAAACCGCTCTTGTGACCGGCGGGCGCCGTGCCTGCTACTATTATGTGGAGGGCTTTATCAACGTTGCCGACGCGCTTAAGCTTCACGAAAAGCTGTGCGGCACCGAAAATGTGAATTACAAAAGCATGGACGAGCTTGCGATAAATGCGGTGCCGCGCATCGAAAGCTTTGTCAGCGACGACGCCGAAAAAATCGTAAATGCGATTTTGTGCGGTAATTTGGCGCTTTTTATCGACGGTTATTCGCAGGCGCTGGTTATAGACGTGCGTACCTATCCCGACCGCGGTATCGACGAGCCGGAAAAAAGCAAAACACTGCGTGGGCCGCATATCGGCTTTAATGAAAATTTTACCAAAAACACCGTTTTAATTCGTCGTTATATAAGAACAACGGCACTATCACTCGAAAAATTCTCGATAGGCGAGGATTCAAAAACCGATGTGGCGCTGGTTTATATCGACGGCAAGGCCGACCAAAGGCTGGTGGACAGACTGCGCGAAAAGCTCAAGGGTATAAAAACAAAGGCCCTCTGTATGTCGCAGGAGAGCCTTTCGGAACAGCTGCTGGGCGGGCATAGGTGGCTGAATATCAACCCTTTTCCCAAGGTTAAATACATCGAGCGGCCGGATAACGCCTGCGCCGAGCTTATGGAGGGCAAGGTGGCGATAATTGTGGATAATTCGCCGTCGGTGATGGTTTTTCCGACGAATATCATGGATTTTTTCGATGATATCGAGGAATACTATTTTCCGCCGGTGACGGCAAGCTATCTTAAAATCGTCCGGCTATTGACTTATCTTGCGGGAATTTTCCTTGTTCCGCTGTGGTATTTGGCGCTGAATTATTCGCAAAGCCTGCCGAGCTTTTTGT
>CAYWMF010000183.1:0-4128 GCA_964459175.1 uncultured Oscillospiraceae bacterium | reverse complement strand
ATAATCGACTGCGAAAATGCCGATTGCATGGTGATTTCGCCGCTGTCGGGCACCGCAAGCGGCTTTTTCGCCGGGGTATCGCCTTCAAGCTGCTTTAAATACTTTTTGGCAAGCGTTATAACCTCGTTGGGCACGCCGGCCAGCTTTGCAACCTCTATGCCGTAGCTGTCGTCGGCAGAGCCTGCAATTATTTTTCGCAAAAATATTATGTCGTCGCCGCGTTTTTTTGCGGCAATATTGTAATTTTTTACACCCTTGATACTGCCCTCCAGCGCCGAAAGCTCATGATAATGCGTCGCAAAAAGCGTTTTCGCCATGATTTTTTGCGCTGTATACTCCAGCACCGCGCGGGCTATGCTCATGCCGTCAAAGGTGCTGGTGCCGCGTCCGATTTCGTCGTATATGATAAGGCTTTTCGGGGTTGCGCCGTTGAGTATCGCGGCAACCTCCTTCATTTCAAGCATAAAGGTGGAGGAGCCCTGCGAAAGATCGTCGGACGCGCCTATTCGGGTGAAAATTTTGTCCACAATACCGATTCTTGCGTATTTTGCGGGGACAAACGAGCCGATTTGCGCCATTATTACAAGCAGAGCCACCTGCCGCATGTAGGTAGATTTACCTGCCATGTTCGGGCCTGTTATAATGTTCAGGCGATTGTCGCCGCAGTCGAGGTTCGCATCGTTCGGCACAAACATGGCCTGTGCGTATTGCTCGACAATCGGGTGGCGCGAATCCTCCAAAATCAGCTTGTCGGAATAGTCCACCTCCGGGCAAACGTATGAATTTTTGGCGGCAACCTCGCCCAGAGAGGCATAGGCGTCGATTGTAGATAGAATAACGGCGTTCTGCTGTAATTCGTCCTTAACCTCACGCACCTTGGCGCAAAGCTCGACAAAAAGCTCATATTCCAAAGCCTGTATTCTGTCCTTGGCACCCAGTACTTTGCCCTCTACGTCCTTGAGCTCGGCAGTTATGTAGCGCTCGGCACCGGTCAAGGTTTGACGGCGAATGTATCTTTCGGGCACATTTGCCAGCATGGACTTTGTAACCTCGATATAATAGCCGAAAACGCGATTGTAACCCACCTTCAAATTCTTTATTCCGGTAAGCTCGCGCTCGGATTGCTCTATCGCGGCAAGATATGATTTGCTGTCCTTGATAATAAGGTTAAGCTCGTCCACATCGCTGTTGTACCCCTTTTCGATGAAGCCGCCCTCGCGCACTGAAAACGGCGGATCCTCCTTTATCGCGGAGGCAATCAGGGCTTTTATATCGCTCAATTCGCACAGCTTTTCGCCGAGAGAGGCCAGCTGAGGCGACGAGGGCAAGTCCAGCAGGGCTTTTAACTGCGGTATGACGTCCAGCGTTCGCTCCAGTGCTTTAAGGTCGCGCGCCGAACAGGTTTGGTACATTATTTTGGTGAGCAGTCGCTCAATATCGTGCACCGAGCAAAGCAAATTCCGCACATCGTCGCGCAGCATTTGCTCGGAGGCAAAATAACCCACGGCGTCCTGGCGGTTTTTAATGTAAAGGCAGTTGGTAAGCGGCGCCTCCAGCCAGCGGCGAAGCGCCCGCGCACCGCCCGCGGTTTTGGTTTTGTCGAGAATTCCGAGCAGAGAGCCTTTTTTGGTCTTTGTACGCATGGTTTCGCACAGCTCAAGGTTGCGGCGGGTGGAAGCGTCCAGAGCCAAAAAGGCGCTTTGCGAATAAACATTTATTTTTTTAATGTTCTTTAGCTCGGTTTTTTGGGTTTCGCGCAAGTATAAGAATAATGCGCTCAGCGACGCAATGATCGGCGAGGTGGGGGATATGCCCAACGTCTGCGCGTTTTCCGAGGCGTTTTCGATTATATTGTCCTCGGCGCCGTCAAAGGCAAAATAGTCGCTTCGGTCGCAGTTGAGCGCGCATTTCAGAGTGGTTTTTATAAACTTAAAAACCTCCGGTGCGTTTTGCTCATCGGTGTTGGTAATAAGCTCGCTGGGGCTGTACAGCGCCAGCTGGTCGATTATCATTACCGACGGATCGCCGTCGGACTCGCAGGCGGTTGTGTAAATTTCACCGGTCGAAATGTCGCAAAAGGACACGGCGGCAGAGCCGTGCATAAAATACAATGATGCAAGGTAATTGTTGGCAGACTCCTTGAGGTACTCGCTTTCGGTAAGCGTTCCGGGCGTTATAATCCGCACAACGTCGCGTTTAACCAGCCCCTTGGCGGTGGCCGGATCCTCTGTTTGCTCGCAAATTGCGATTTTATAGCCCTTTTCTATAAGCTTCGGAATGTATGTATCAACACTGTGGTAAGGAATTCCACACATGGGTGCGCGCTCATCCTCACCGCAGTTCTTGCCGGTAAGCACAAGATCAAGCTCCGCAGAAGCGATTTTCGCATCGTCGTAAAACATTTCGTAAAAATCGCCCAGACGGTAGAATAGAAGATATTCCTTGTATTCGTCCTTTATTTGGAAATATTGTTGCATCATCGGAGTTGCCATTGCATTCACTTACCTTTCAGATTGCGTTTATCAATGATGGCAATGACCGCAGGTTTTGCATTTTTCCTCGGTACAGCCCATTTCCTCACCGGTAATGGCGCAGGATATAGTCATGTTTACAAGATTGAGAAAATCGTTTAATTCTTTTTCGCTTTCGCTGTATTCCGCCATAACGGGCGAAGATATGATTTCGTTGTAAATTTCTTCGATTCGGCGCTGAATGGCGTCGGTGACGGCGTCGTCATGGCTTTCGGCTTTAAGTTGCTCGTTCATCGCCATTTTTTGAACATTGTATTCCTTTACGGCTTTAACCAGCTTTTCGTCGGCGTCGTAGGCCTCCTTTGCCTTTTGAAAGCGCGCCGTGCGCGGGTCGGCCTTTATAGCCTCGCCCAGAGCCTGAGCCATATCCAAAATTTCCATTATATCAGTGTTCCTTTCATTGAAAAAGCGTCGCCTTTTTCTATTTTTACATTTACAAATTCGCCGATAATGCTTTGCGCATTTTCGGGCTTTTTAAAGTGAACCAGCTTGTTGTGATAGCATCGCCCGGTCAGCATGTCGGGGTCGGTTTTGCTTTCACCCTCCACCAGCACGCGCACGGTTTCGTTTTCGAACTCGCGGTTTTTCTCGGCGGAAATATTGCATTGCAGCTCCAAAAGCCGCCCCATTCGTTCCTTTTTGACCTGCTCGGAAATCTGATTTTCCATTTTTTCGGCGGGTGTACCGCGGCGCTTGGAGTATATAAACGAATAAACCTGGTCAAACCTCACACGCTTGAGCGCGTCCAGCGTAAGCTCGAAATCCTCCTCGCTTTCGCCAGGAAATCCCACGATAAAGTCGCTGGTTATACAGATATCCGGTACCTTTGAGCGGAGCAAATCAATATATTCAAAGTATTCCTCGCGCGTGTAGCCGCGGTGCATCGCCTTTAAAACGGCGTTACTGCCCGACTGCATCGGCAGGTGAAAATGATTGGTGATGTTTTGATTTTCGGCGATTATATCGCACAGTTCCGACGTTGCGTCCTTGGGGTGAGATGTCATAAACCTTATCCAAAAGTCGCCCGGGATTTTGCATATTTCACCCAACAGCTCGCCGAATGCCGGCTTGCCGTACAAATCCTTGCCGTAGGAATTTACATTTTGCCCCAAAAGCGTTATTTCGCGGTAGCCCTCGCCGACAAGCAAGCGTATTTCTTCAAGTATCATTTCCTTTTTGCGGCTGCGTTCTCTGCCGCGCACATACGGCACGACGCAGTATGAACAAAAGTTGTTGCAGCCGTACATAATCGATACCCATGCCTTGAAGCTGCTTTCACGCACTACGGGTATATCTTCGCGCATGGTGCCGGGATTTTTTTCGTAGTCCTCGACGAAAAAGCCGCGTCCGCTTTCGGTTCGGGCGGTATAGACAATTTCGGCAAGGTGGTGAGTCATGTTTGTGCCGAACACAAAGTCTACATATGGATATTTGTGCTTGATGTCGCCGGCGCGGTGCTCCTGCTGTATCATACAGCCGCACACGCCGATGATGAGCTCGGGATTTTTTTCTTTCAGATGCTTCAGGGCGCCGGTGTTTGACAGCGCTTTAAGCTCGGCATGCTCCCGCACGGCGCAGGTGTTGACCAATATCAGGT
>CAYWMF010000182.1:0-4137 GCA_964459175.1 uncultured Oscillospiraceae bacterium | reverse complement strand
ATTTTAGGAGGATAAGAAAATGAAAAGCACATTCAAAACACTCTTAGCACTTTTACTCGTTGGGGTAGTCATTTTGACATTTTTTACTTGCATGAACGAAGAAAATTCCACGGAGGATTCTTCCGGCAACGAAGTATCAGAAAACAAAGAGGCAAACGAAGAGGAAAAAGAAGAAGAAGAAAAAGAAGAAGAGAAAGTTCTCTACTCCGACGGCAATATCAAAGTATCTTACGTGAATTTTACAGATACCAAAATAGTAACAACATTTAATCTATTATTGAAAATTGAAAATAATATGGATAAAGAAGTTATGGTATCTTTGACGGATGGATATGCCAACGACACTGCCGTAACATTTATGACTGGATTGCCTGTAGAAATTTTACCCGGAAAAAACGCAGTCGGAGCATTTAGCTTTGGATATGCCAATTTGGGAATTGAAAGTATAGATGATATTAAAAAACTTGAATTCAAGATTAATTTGAGAGATAGTGAAAGTATTCTCGACGTGCTCTTGGAAACAGAAAATATAACTATCTCTTTTGAATAATGTGATAAGGTAAATAGCTATGACGAGAAAAAAGAAGACAATCATTTGCAAAACCTGCGGCGCAGAAATTTCTTTAAGAGCAAAAAGGTGTCCATTTTGCGGAGAAATGACACCGGGCAAATGGCTTGAGCAAATAGTAACAGGAGTGATTTTTGCCCCATTTATCGCTATAGTTATTCTTATTTCACTTGCAATTTATTTTGGTTGGTTTAGTTATTTATTTTGGTTGCTTTAACTTTTGTTTTAACAAAAAATTCAAAAACAAAACGATAAAAATGCGGTTTTGCTATTGACAAAATCAATTTTTAGTGGTATAATATTTTTAAACACAGTGAAATGGATAAGTAAATTTATTTACGCCTTTGAGAGAATTGCCGGTTGCTGCGAGGCATAGGGTGAATATTTTGAAACTCGCCATGGAGTGGTTGCAGTGAAATCGATCGAAAGTAAATGCAAACGGGTACTCCCGTAACAGAGTTAGAGGGTGTTTGCCTTCAAGGTGCATTTCATTTTTGAAATGAAGAAGAGTGGTACCGCGGAAGATGATTTGATTTTTGCTCTTTCGTCTCTTTATATCCGAATATGGATAACAAGGAGAGGAAAGAGTTTTTTGTTATCCGTATGTTTGGGAGGTATATTATGAAGCGTCACATAAAAGGCATAATGAGCGGCTCGAAAATAGTTATTGAAACACTTATCGAGCAGGGCGTTACCGATGTTTTCGGCTATCCGGGCGGTCAGGTTTTGAATATTTACGACGAGCTTTTTCGTGCAAAGGACAGAATAAAGCATATTTTGACCGCGCACGAGCAAGGCGCGGCGCATGCCGCAGACGGCTATTCGCGCGTTACCGGAAAGGTTGGCGTAGTGATTTCAACCTCCGGCCCCGGCGCTACAAATCTGGTCACAGGCATTGCGACGGCTATGCTGGATTCGATTCCGATGGTGGCAATCACCGGCAACGTTCCTACTTCGCTGATAGGCAAAGACGCTTTTCAAGAAATTAACATTACCGGCATCACGCTTCCGATAACAAAGCATAATTATTTTGTTGCTGACGTTAACGAGCTCGCCGACACGTTGCGTGAAGCCTTCAAAATTGCAAAATCCGGCCGTCCCGGCCCGGTGCTGGTCGATATTCCCAAGGATGTACAGATTACCGAATGCTTTTTCGAGTCGGCAGATGTTGTCGAGCCTTTTCCGCAATACTTCGCCGAGGACAGTCTTATTGATGAGGCTGTAGAGCTAATAAACGCTGCCGAGCGCCCCTACATATATATCGGCGGTGGCGCGGCGGGTGTCGGAATGACCAAGGATATAATGGCCTTTGCCGAAAAAATCGACGGATATATCGGCTGTACCTTTATGGGGCTTTCGGCAATTTCAAACTCATACGAGCGCTTTCTCGGTATGCAGGGTATGCACGGTCGATACGCTTCCTCAATGTCCAACAAGGAAGCCGATTTGATAATTGCGCTCGGCGTGCGCTTCAGCGACAGAGCTACCGGAAATATGAAAAAGTATTCCAAGGACGCAAAAATAATACAAATCGATGCCGACCTGTCGGAAATAAATAAGAATATCAGCGTTGATGTAGGGCTGGTCGGCGATATTGTTTCATCTTTTAAGCGTTTGCTTGAAAGATGCGCGCCGCAGAAGCATACCCAATGGCACGAAATCGTAAACGGCTATATCGGTGAGGAACGGCGCATTGCGGCTCAGGTCGAAAGCCAGTCCCCCGCTCCCCTATCCCCAAAGAAAATATTTGATATAATAAATGAAATAAAGAATAAGGATACAATAATCGCCACCGATGTCGGACAGCATCAAATGTGGACGGCGCAGTATGTTAATTTCGAACGTACCCGACGGTTTGCTTCAAGCGGAGGTCTGGGCACAATGGGCTATGGCCTCGGCGCTGCCATTGGCGCGCAAATTGCAACCGGCGACCGCACAATTTTAATAACCGGCGACGGCAGCTTCGGTATGAATCTTAACGAGCTTGCAACAGCGGTTACATATAATACCCCAATTGCGATTGTACTTCTCAACAACGGTGTTCTCGGAATGGTGCACCAATGGCAAACGATTTTTTACGAAAAAAGATATTCCGGTACCGTGCTTAACCGCAAAACCGACTTTGTCAAGCTTGCTGAAGCATTCGGTGCCCAAGCCGCACGAGTCACAACGCCGGAGGAATTCCGTCAAAGGCTTATTGAAGCCATGAACGCCGACGGTCCGTATCTTATCGACACAATTGTTGACAAAGACGAAATTGTATTGCCGATGCTACCGCCCGGCGGCACGGCGGATGATATTATAATATCCAAGGAACAGGAGGACAGCAAATGAACAGATTTGTTATAGCCGTATATGTCGAAAACAAATACGGTGTCCTTGCAAGAGTTACCGGCATGTTCATGCGAAAAGGCTTTAATATCGACGCCTTGACGGTTGGTGAAACCGACGATCCCGCCTATTCGCGAATTACCATCACACTAAACGGCGACCATCACGACAGTGAACAGCTTATAAATCAGCTCAAAAAGCTTTTTAATGTAAAAAAAGTAAAGCTTTTGGAAAACGACAACACCGTCGAGCGCGAAATGATGCTTATAAAGGTCAAAAATACCCCCGAAATCAGAAGTGAGGTTATGGCGGCGACAGAGGTTTACCGCGCCAAAATAATTGATTACAATACCGATACAATGTGCGTCGAGGTTACCGGCGAGCCCTCGAAAATAAAGGCATTTATCGAGGTTATGCGTCCGCTGGGCATTGTTGAAATATGCCGTACAGGCGTTGTGGCGCTGGAGCGCGGTTCAAATATAATGGATTTATAAACGAAAAATAATTTATCAAAAAATAAAGGAAGAAAAGACATGAAAAACACTTCAAAGTATCAGCGACAATTTTTCCCGATAGCTAATCCTCAGATGAAATGGGCTCAGAAAACCTATATCGACAAGGCGCCGTCGTGGTGCTCGGTCGATTTGAGAGACGGAAATCAATCCTTGATAATACCGATGAGCCTTGAAGAAAAATTGGAATTTTTCAAACTGCTTGTAAAGGTCGGTTTTAAGGAAATCGAGGTTGGCTTCCCTGCCGCTTCCGAGACGGAATATACCTTTTTGCGCACGCTTATAGATAATAATATGATTCCCGACGATGTCACGGTTCAGGTTCTTACCCAAAGCCGTGAGCACATAATCCGCAAGACATTTGATGCTTTGAAGGGCTGCAAGAATGCGATTGTCCATCTGTACAACTCGACTTCACTGGCTCAGCGCGAGCAGGTTTTCAGAAAATCAAAGCAGGAAATTATTAAAATTGCCACCGACGGAGCAGAGCTTTTCGAGAAAATCGCCGCTGAAACAGGCGAAAAATTCCGATATGAGTATTCGCCGGAGTCGTTCACCGGCACGGAACCGGAATTCGCGCTTGAAATTTGCAATGCGGTGCTTGATATTTGGAAGCCTACCGCAGACAGAAAGGCTATAATCAATTTGCCGGTAACGGTTGAGCTTTCTTCGCCACCGACGGAGCAGAGCTTTTCGAGAAAATCGCCGCTGAAACAGGCGAAAAAT
>CAYWMF010000181.1:0-4184 GCA_964459175.1 uncultured Oscillospiraceae bacterium | reverse complement strand
GAAGAATATTCACTTAAAATAAACGAAATTCTCGGCAACTACCTCAAGGATCTCAATATCGAGCTCATTGATTTCAAACTTGAATTCGGTAAGACTCCCGACGGAAAAATAATTCTCGCCGACGAGATTTCTCCCGATACCTGCCGCTTCTGGGACAGCGTAACCAAGGAAAAGCTGGATAAAGACAGATTCCGCCGCGATCTCGGCAATGTTGAGGACGCTTACAAAGAAATTCTTAAAAGACTTTTGGGAGAATAAAATAATATGTTTGACAGTATTCATGAAGAATGTGGAGTTTTCGGAATAATCGACCCCACCGGAGAAACAGATGTAGCCCATACAGTGTACACCGCGCTCTATGCTCTTCAACATCGCGGCCAGGAAAGCTGCGGTATTGTGGTCAACAATGACGGCGAGGTTACCTCTCACCGCGACCTTGGACTTGTGCCGGATGTTTTCACCAAGGAAAACCTCGAAAAACTCGGCAAAGGCCAAATTGCCGTCGGTCATACACGCTATTCCACCACGGGTCAAACCGTAAACACAAACACACAGCCGCTTATTGTTCGTCATATCAAAGGTCCGATGGCCATTGCCCATAACGGAAATATTACCAACGCCGCCGAGCTGCGCAAGATTTTCGAGCTTAAGGGCGGGCTGTTTCACACGACAAGCGATACCGAAACCATCGCTTATGCCATAACCGAGCAAAAGCTCAGCTCCTACGCTATCGAAGAAGCTATCGAAAAGGCCATGTATCAGCTGGAGGGCGCATATTCACTTGTAATTATGACTACTCACAAGCTGGTTGCGGTGCGCGATCCCGTCGGCTTCAGACCGCTGTGCTTGGGTCAAATGCCCAACGGCGCATATGTCGTTTCGTCCGAGTCCTGCGCGCTCAATTCCATCGGTGCGGAGTTTATTCGCGATATAAAGCCGGGTGAAATACTGGTTATCGAAAACGGCGAAATGAAGTCTATTACCACACATTGCGGTGCAAAGCCGCGTATTTGCGTGTTTGAGTATGTATATACCGCGCGCCCCGATTCCGTAATCGAGGGCAACAGTGTTCACCGTGCAAGACTGCGCGCCGGCGAATTCCTTTGGAAGGAGCATCCGGTTGACGCCGACGTGGTTATAGGTGTTCCGGATTCGGGTCTTGATGCGGCGCTGGGGCTTTCTCAAGCCTCCGGTATTCCTTACGGAATCGGCTTTATAAAGAATAAATATATCGGCAGAACCTTTATTCTTCCAACTCAGGCACAGCGCGAAAATGCCGTCAGAATAAAGCTTAACGTTGTTGCCGAAACCGTTCGCGATAAGCGCGTAATTCTGGTTGACGACTCCATTGTCCGCGGAACTACCAGCGCGAATATTGTTGATTTGCTCCGAAAAGCAGGTGCTAAGGAAGTACACATGCGTATTTCTTCGCCGCCGTTTATGTTCCCTTGCTATTACGGAACGGATATAGACAGTCAGGATAAGCTCATTGCCTGCCGTATGTCCATGGAGGAAATCCGCCAGTCTATCGGCGTTGATTCGCTGGGCTATCTCAGCATAGAAGCCGTCAATCACCTTGCCGACAACGGACAATGCGAATTCTGCGACGGCTGCTTCACCGGAAAATATCCCGCAGGAATTAAGAATAATGGCGGAAAAACCGGTATGATAAAATAAATTTGCGAGGAAAGCTATGTCAGATGTAAAGAATATCGCCGTTCTTGTTTCGGGCGGCGGTACAAATCTTCAGGCTCTTATAGACGCGCAGAACGCCGGTATTCTTAAGTCCGGCAGAATTACCGCGGTGATTTCGAGCTGTGCCGATGCATACGCTCTCACCCGCGCCGCAAATGCCGGCATACCATCGTATGTTGTGCCGCGCAGTGGTTGTACAAAAGAGCAATTTAATCAAAGCCTTTTAAAAAAGCTTGATGAAGTGAATTGCGAATTGGTAATTTTGGCTGGCTTTATGTGCATTCTTACCGACACTGTGCTCAAGCCCTACGCGGACAGAATAATAAATGTCCACCCGTCGCTGATTCCATCGTTTTGCGGGGACGGCTTTTACGGTCTCCACGTGCATGAAGCGGCGCTGAAAAAGGGTGTTAAGGTTACCGGCGCGACGGTTCACTTTGTAAACGAGATTGTGGACGGCGGCGCGATAATTCTGCAAAAGGCGGTTGAGGTGCGTGACGGCGACACGCCCGAAATACTTCAAAAGCGTGTTATGGAACAAGCAGAATGGAGAATTCTTCCTATGGCGGCGGAGCTTTTCTGCGCCGGAAGACTTATTATAAACGAAAATAAATGTGTAATTAAAGGAGAATAGAAATGAAAAAACGTGCGCTTATCAGTCTGACCGACAAGACCGGTGCGGTTGATTTTGCCAAACAGCTGGAAAGCTTGGATTATGAAATCCTGTCCACCGGCGGTACCGCCAAGATACTCAGGGAAAACGGCGTAAATGTTATAAATGTGTCCGATGTTACCGGCTTTCCGGAATGCCTCGACGGCAGGGTAAAAACGCTTCACCCGAATATTCATGCCGGAATTCTTGCAATGCGCTCGAATCCCGAGCATATGAAACAGCTTAAGGAGCTGGGCGTAGAGCCGATTGATATAGTCGCAATCAATCTCTATCCCTTTAAAAATACAATTCTCAAGGATGGCGTTACGCGCGCCGAGGCAATTGAAAATATTGATATCGGCGGTCCCACTATGCTCAGAGCCGCCGCGAAGAATTATCAGGACGTGGCGGTTATTGTCGATCCGTCCGATTACGATGTGATTATCGAACAGCTCAAAAACGGCGGAATAACCCTCGAAAAGAAGCTGGAGCTTTCGTATAAGGTGTTCAACCATACCGCTCAGTACGACGCCATGATCGCGGCTTACCTGCGTAAGGAAACAAATTCCGATATTTTCCCCGACAATATTACTTTCACCTACGAAAAGGTACAAAGCATGCGCTATGGCGAAAATCCGCATCAAAAGGCGGCGTTCTATAAGGAAATCGGCAACCATTTGAGCGGAACTCTGCCGTCGGCAAAGCAGCTTCACGGCAAGGAGCTTTCTTACAATAATATTAACGATACCAACGGAGCACTTGATTTGCTTAAAGAATTTTCCGAGCCGTGCGTTGTTGCGGTAAAGCATGCAAATCCGTGCGGCGTGGGCGTTGCGGATAATATTCACGATGCATACATCAAAGCCTATGAGGCGGATCCCGTTTCGATATTCGGCGGAATTATCGCCGCAAACCGCGAAATCGATGCGGCAACGGCAGAAGAAATATCAAAAATTTTCCTTGAAATTGTCATCGCACCCTCCTTTACTCCCGAGGCAATCGAAATTATCGAGCGCAAAAAGAATATTCGTATTCTTGTTCTCGAGGATATTGCAAAGCCTAACGAAAAATCTTTCCTCGACATGAAAAAGGTTGCCGGCGGTCTTCTTGTACAGGAGTATAACGACGAGCTGTACGAGGAATCGGAGCTTAAATGCGTTACCGACCGTCAGCCCACCGACGCCGAAAAGAGGGCAATGCTGTTCGGCATGAAGGTTGTTAAGCATACCAAATCCAACGGTATAGTTCTTGTGCTCGAGGATCGTACCGTCGGCGTAGGCCCCGGTCAAACCAACCGCATTACCGCGCTTGAGCTTGCCATCAAATATGCGGGAGACAAGGCGGCAAATTCCGTTCTGGCTTCCGATGCGTTCTTCCCGTTCGGCGATTGCGTCGAGGCGGCACATAAGGCCGGAATTAAGGCTATAATTCAACCGGGCGGTTCAATAAGAGACCAGGAATCGATCGATCTTTGCAACAAATACGGAATTGCAATGATGTTTACCGGAAAAAGACATTTCAAGCATTAAAATAAGGGGATTAATGATGCAAAAGCAAAATATACTTGTAATCGGCTCCGGCGGCAGAGAGCACGCCATACTGCACGCCATGAAAAAAAGTCCGCATTGCGGCAAGCTTTACGCCGCACCGGGCAATGGCGGTATAGCGCAGATCGCAGAATGTGTAAATTGTAAAGCAACCGATATTGATGGGATTTTAAGCTTTCTCGAAGCTTCCGATGTGGATTTGGTTTTTGTCGCACCGGACGACCCGCTTATGCTGGGCATGGTTGACAAAATCGAGCAAAAGGGCATACGTGCTTTCGGTCCTCGCCAAA
>CAYWMF010000180.1:0-4188 GCA_964459175.1 uncultured Oscillospiraceae bacterium | reverse complement strand
GAATACACCAAAACCAATGATATTATCCATTCCATAAAATTTGCAAACGCCGTAGGCGCGCTCACCGTAACCCGCATGGGTGCTTCGTCCTCACTGCCGACCTACGAAGAAGTCATGAACTTTATTAAAATAAGACAAATACAGCTTTAAAGGAGAAAAGAACAAAATGATTAACGGCAACAAGCTTATTTTCGGCGCATATACACCCTTTGTATACGATTTTGATACCATCGAGCAGCAGGCGCGCGATTTTGCCGACGCCGGCATGAACTTTGCCGTACTCGAGCACGGTATCGACACCTTTACCCCCGAGCAGAAAAAGGCAGTTTTCGACATTATGGGCAAATACGATATTGACGGTCTGTATTTCGACCAGGATATTATGAAGCATGTCGAGGTGCTGGGCAGTGACGTCGCGCAGATGTTCGACGTTTCAAAGGCCGAAAACGCCGATTATTACAAGAATTCCAAGGGCTTTTCCGGTCATATGTTCGTTGACGAGCCCGGCACGGAGCATTTCCCGGAATTGGGCAAAACCGTCGCCGCATATCAAAAAATGTTCCCCGGCAAGTGCCCTTATATCAACCTTTTGCCCATGTATGCCAACGCGGCTCAGCTCACCGGCGGCGCATGGATGGCCGCAATCGAATACTTTGATACCTCGTCGGCGACCTTCCAAAAATATCTTGACGAATATGTAAAATACGTCCCCACCGACTATATTTGCACCGATATTTACCCCTGCAAGAACGACAACGGCAAGCCCTATACCTATCCGAACTACGTCAGAAGCATTGAAATAACCGCCGACACCGCAAAGCGCGCCGGCAAGCAGTTCTGGTGCTGTGTTCAGACCTGTAGCTGGGGCTCATCTATACGCATTCCCAGCGAGGCCGACTACAAATGGCAGATTTATACCCTGCTTTCCTACGGTGCTACCGCGTTTTTATACTACATTTACGCATATCGTCAGGACAACCATGTCGGCATGTGCGTGAACAAGGACCTTTCCAAGAACGAAATGTACAATATCGCAAAGCGCGTAAACAGCGAAATCAAGCGTTTTGAAAGCGTTTATCTGAAATACGAAAATCTGGGCGCATATTCTCACAACTACAGCGAGGCCGTGCCGTATCTGAGAATGGAAAACCCCTACAAGGGCGAATCCCCGGTAAAGGAAATTGTGTGCGACGACCCGCTGCTTATCGGCGTATTCAAGGCAAAGAGCGGCAATTCCAAGGCGTTCACGCTGGTTAATATGTCCGAACTCGGCGACGCCAAGACCGTCAGCGCCAAGCTCAAGCTTTACGGCAAGGTTACGGCATATCACGCCGGTATCCCCTGTGTGCTTCAGCCTGTTGACGGCTACTACAACTTCACACTTAACACCGGTGACGGCATTTTCGTAACCGTAGAATAAATGAAGCTTTTTTACCCCGACTATTATTTCGACGATATATATCAGGCAACTCCGGAGCTTTTCCTTTCGAACGGAATCAAGGGGATTATTTTCGATATCGACAACACCCTTGCGCCGTACGAGGTCGAAACTCCGGACGAGCGCCTGATGAACTACCTTTATTCGCTGATGAATGTGGGTATACGGATTGCGTTCGTTTCCAACAACAGCCGCGAGCGGGTGGAAAAATTCAACATTTTCGGATGTTACGGTGCTTATGACGCCGGCAAGCCCGCCAAGAGTGCCGTGGTAGACGCCATGCTTCACCTCGGCACCGACAAAAGCACCACGGCTCTGTGCGGCGATCAGATTTTTACCGATATTTTCGCCGGCAAGCGAATGGGGCTTTTGTGCGTGCTGGTAAAGCCGATAAAGGACAAAAAGACCCTGTTTTTCAGATTTAAACGGTTTTTGGAAAAGCCGATACTTCACAGCTATCAAAGAAAGCGTGGTGTGCAAAATGAGCGTTAAATTCGGCCCCGGCGGCAATTCCGTCGAGTTTGTCGCGGCAAAGAAAAAAATCGGCGATATTGCCGATTGGGTGGCTGATTATGGGCTGGACGCCTACGAATATGAGGCCGGTCGCGGTATCAGCGCCTTGCCCGAAAGCTTCGTTATGCTGGGTGCCAAGGCACGTGAGCGCGGCATTGCGCTATCGCTACATGCGCCGTACTACATTTCGCTTTCGGGCATTGAACAGGAAACACGCATGAAAAGCGTGGGATATATCCTGCAAAGCCTTGCGGCGGCGTACTCCATGGGCGCGAAAATCATCGTGGTTCACACCGGAAGCGCCGGCAAAATCTCGCGCGACGAGGCCATGGCGCTGGCCGCCGACACGCTGGAGCATGTGGCAGCCGAGGTCAGTCAAACGCCCTTCGGCGACATTTCCATAGGCCTTGAAACCATGGGCAAAAAGAACCAGCTCGGCACGTTGGACGAGGTGATTGCCCTTTGCCGAACCAACAAAATCTATCGTCCCGTGGTAGATTTCGGGCATATAAATGCCTTTAATCTCGGCGAAGCCTTCAAATGCGCCGACGACTACGAGCGTGTGTTTTACACCATCGGCGACAAGCTGGGCGACAAATACGCCGACGAGCTGCACTGCCATTTTTCCAAAATAATGCACACCGCCGGCGGCGAAAAAAAGCATCTTGATTTCGACGATACCGAATACGGCCCACCCTACGAACCGCTGGTCGAGGTAATTCATCGGTTAGGGCTTTCGCCGACGATAATCTGCGAATCCTGCGGATATATGGATCGCGACGCGCTCAGAATGAAAAACTATTATAAAAGCTTAGGTGATACAATTGAATAATATTCTGAATTTGCAGTCGCAGCTCACCTGCGCGGCATTGATTCAAAACCCCAAAAACCGCCGCTATCTCAGCGGCTTTCAGTCGTCCGACGGAATGCTTCTGCTGTGCGGCAAGGCGTATCTGATACTCGACTTCCGCTATGCCGAGGCGGCGCGCCTGAAGCAAGCGGCAGGCAAGCTGCCGTCGGAGCTTGAAATAATTTTGGCTCAAAAGAGCTTTCTCGACATTGTGTCGGACATTCTGGCTCAAAACGGCGCCAAAACGCTGGCATTTGAAGAGGATTTCGTTTCATTCAAGGCGTACGAAAACCTGAAAAAGCGCCTCGGCGGCATCGAGCTTGTCCCGCTGGGCGGCAAGGTTGAGAAGCTGCGCCGCACAAAATCAGCCGACGAGCTCGAAAAGATCAAGGCCGCACAGCAAATTACCGACATGGCCTTTGAGCACATACTCGATTTTATAAATCCCGCCCGCACCGAAATTGAGGTCGCCGCCGAGCTGGATTACTTTTTCCGCAAAAACGGCGCTTACCCCGCCTTTGATACCATTTGCGTAAGCGGCACCAAAAGCTCACTGCCGCACGGCGTGCCCGAGGACATCAAGCTGACCCAAAACGGCTTTTTAACCATGGATTTCGGCGCCTGCCTGGACGGCTATTGCTCTGACATGACGCGCACAGTCGTGGTGGGCAAGGCCGACGAGAAAATGAAAGCCGTCTACAACACTGTGCTGGACGCCCAAAACGCAGTATTTCCACTGCTTCGCGGTGGCATAATCGGCAAGGAAGCCGACGCCGCCGCGCGCGATTTGATATACGCCGCCGGCTACGAGGGCTGTTTCGGCCATTCGCTCGGTCATTCGCTGGGGCTGGACATTCACGAGGCGCCCAACTTTTCGCCGAATAATCCGCTTCCCGTGCCGGCCGGCTGTGTCCTGAGCGTCGAGCCGGGCATTTACCTCGAGGGCCTGTACGGCGTGCGCATTGAGGACATCGTTTATCTCACCGACACCGGCCACATAAATCTCACCTCAAGCCCGAAAAGCTTGATTGAGTTATAATTCATAATATTTAAATCAAAAATGCTGTTGTACCGCAAGGAATAACAGTATTTTTGTCTTTCTGCCCATTTGCACGCGGCTTTAATCGGATTAATATCGCGAAACGGCATCATATTATTAACGCCAAGGCGTTAACATCTATTGTTATTGGACAAACGAAAATCTTTCTTAATGGCAAATTTCGTTACGGGAGCAGCAAGCCGCTCACCTACCGGTTCAAGGGAGATTTACCGGTTAATCCGCAGTTTTATATAAAATTTTCTTTTGACCGTAGGGTCGCACTTGCGTAGGCTCCCCCTGTGTGCGCTATGGCGGTGTCACATGAGGTGCTGTCGCGCCATCATGGAG
>CAYWMF010000179.1:925-4212 GCA_964459175.1 uncultured Oscillospiraceae bacterium | reverse complement strand
ATAAACACATTAAAAAAACAAGTGTTGACTTAATATTTTTATTAGGAGGGCTTTTTATGAAAAAAAGCAATTTTGTAGCTTTAATGCTGGGAACCGTCGCAGGCGTATTCTTTGCGCTGGGAATGTGCATGGCGCTTTTGCCGGAATGGAACGCATTTGAATCCGGAATAGTATTCGGCGCCGTCGGAATTCTGTTAGGGCTTGTAACCGTGATTATATGGCGCAAAATGGAGCATAAAGCACCGCTTAAGCTCAACGCGCGCATTGTTGCAATAATTGCATTTGGCGTTTTCGGCGCGCTGGTGCTCGGCGTGGGGATGTGCTTTTGCATGCTATGGCAAAACATTGTGCTCGGCACGCTGATAGGGCTTGCCGGTATATTACTGCTTTTGTCGCTTATACCGATTACAAAGGGCATTAAATAAAATGAAAATCAACGGTCGAACAGCGGACAAAGCGATATTATCGACAATTGCGGGCTTGATAATCAACTCATTTTACGGCATAGCCAACGCCGTAATGGGAATAACCACAAATTCGTGGTGGTTAATTACAATTTCGGCCTACTACATCATTATCAGCATAATGCGCTTTTCCGTTATTCTGTATAAACTGAAAAACAAGCACGGCAGCATCGAAAACAAGCTGTTTGTCAAAACCTTTACCGGCTATATGTTTTTTGCGCTGGATATAGTTTTGGTAGCCGTAACGTATCTTGCCGTCGTACAAAGCACCGGAACGCAATACCACAAAATAATGATGATTTCGATCGCAACCTACACCTTTGTCAAGGTTGTGATAGCCGTTAAAAACCTTTATAAAAGCATGAAATTCAACTCCCCTCTTTTGACCACGATAAGAAGCATTTCCTTTTCCGATGCGGCGGTGTCGGTTTTCTCGCTTCAGCGCTCTATGCTGGTTTCGTTCGGCGAAATGGATCCCGCGACCGTGCGAATTTTCAACACATTGACCGGAAGCGGCGTATGCCTTGCGGTAATGGTGCTGGGCATCGACTTAATCAGAAAGGACGGCTTCAAAAGCCAAATCCGAAAATAGCTAAAGCCAACGAAAAAATCGCCGACAGCGTGACGGAAGCCCACAAAAAATCTAAAGTACCGTTGTCGGCAGGTATAAAAATGCGGACGCTTTTATTGAAAGGTATTTGGCAAAAAACGGCGAAACCGTCGAGCAAGCCAAGCAAAGAATAAAAAAAAGCCGTAAAAAACAGACTGTCGGTGAAATATCCGTACAGTCTGTTTTTTGTAATAAATTTATCGAAAGCTCAAGAGAGTTTGTCGATGCAAAATACTGTTTCTATAAAGCCAACAACACCTCAGTCGTGACACCGAGCATATTTCATATGCTCACACCTATCGACGGAAGTCGCGTCAAGGGGAAGCTTCAAAAAGGTAACCACGCGGCAAGGAGCAAGCTTCATATTGGCGATTTTCGCAAAAAATCTACCACAATTACAAATTGCGGATTACTTGGTTATCATTCAATGCAAATATATCTTTTGACTTTCTCAACAAATCGACAGCCGGAGCTAAGCTCCGGCTGTTCGTTTTGTCAGTGCGCTTCCATAAATCTATGGAGAATTGCGGCAACCTCTGCTCTTGTTGCGTTTTCCTGCGGATTGAGGGTCGATGCGGTTTTACCCTTAATCAGACCACTGCCTACCGCATATTGCATTGCTTCGATTGCGTATTCGGATATTTCATCAAAATCAGTGTACGACAGGATGTTGGTATCCTCGCCTACCGATACATCATATCCCATAAACTTCGCGTAACGGTACATAATTACCGCTATTTGCTCGCGGGTAATGTTTTCTTCCGGCTCGAATTTGTTGTTTCCGACACCGTTTACAATGCCGTTCTGCTGTGCCCAGATAACCGCGTCATAGTAGTATGTGCCTTTTTCGACGTCGGTAAAGGACTCGCTTGCGCTGACTTGCGGCTCGCCGGCGGCACGATAGAGCACCGTTACGAGCATTGCACGGGTGAGCATATCATCGGGGCCGAATTCGTTTTCGGATATACCCAGCATCAGTCCGAGGGCATAAACATAGTCTATATCCTCCATTGCCCAGTGCTTAACCGGGTGTACGTCCGTGAATTCCTTGAACAACTTGTTCTTGACTATCTTAACAGAGCCGCTTCCGGTAGCCTTGAATTTGATGCCGTCCTTGGTTACGGTGTAGTCCGTGATTTCGGTTTCTTTGCCGTCCTTGTCAACGAATATAACCTTAATCACGTTCTTGCTGTCGTCAACCGGAATGGTAACATCGTTTTTCTTGTTGCCGGAGGTCTCGATTTCGGAAGTAACCTTGCGCTCAGGCGTCTGAAGCGTGGTAATCTTGGTTTTATCACTGCGGGTTTCAACCGTCTTTTTGCTGCCATCGGGATACTCCGTAACCTCGATCGTCGTGCCTGTCTTATTGTTAACTGTCGTCGTTGTTGTCGAACCGTCGGGGTTCTTCGTGGTTGTTGTGGTGATCTCATCCTTAACCGCAACGCCCGAGGTGGGTGTGCGCGAGTAGCCATCTACCGCAACATCAAACTCGATTTCCGCATAGTTCGAATTTGCATTGCTCGGCGTGAACTTCATCGGCGCGGTAGTGCTTGAGTAGATAACCGTCGTGTCGTCAACCCACTTGAATGTACCGTCAATAACGGTCTTTTGGTCAACGCCGACGAAGCTTCCGTACTCGACATTCGCGCGGAAGAGCGGCGAACCGATAGCTACGCTTGCCGTAGTCGCGGTCTTCTGGATGGGTTTTGCCTTTTGAATTTCAAACTCGAATTCAACATTGGCAATTGAGCCGTCCGCCCAGGTGTAGTTTGTCTTATCAGCCAGAGCGATAGTGACGGTCTGCTTACCTGCGTCGGTGCGCTTGTTGCCTGTTACGGTGTAAAGGCTGTTCGCCGCTACAACATAGGTTTGTTCACTGCCGTTGTAGGTGTAAACCGTGGTATCGGCGGTGGGTTTTGTAACTTTCTGCGGTACTACGCTGACGGCAACCGTCTTGGTGTCGCCGACATAGTTATTATTTCCTGCTACCGTGTAGGTTACGGTGTAGTCGCCGACATTAACGATATCGGACGCCTGCTTATCGCAAACTACCGTGCCGAAGTTGGTGGTTGCGGTAGGAAGTGTTACGCTGTCGCCGTAGGTTACGCTGATCGGCGTGGTATCAACCGTGATAACCGCATTTGCCTTTTGAATTTCGAACTCGAATTCAACATTGGCAATTGAGCCGTCCGCCCAGGTGTAGTTTGTCTTAT
>CAYWMF010000179.1:0-825 GCA_964459175.1 uncultured Oscillospiraceae bacterium | reverse complement strand
CTGCCGTTGTAGGTGTAAACCGTGGTATCGGCGGTGGGTTTTGTAACTTTCTGCGTGTTAACGGCAACCAAAATTGCCTTTTCGAGGGTTACATTTGTGTAATCGTAAAGGTGATCATCATTAGGAGTGAACACAACAACGTATCCGTCAGTGTTGTCGACTGTGGGAACCTCGTCCTTGTTCTTCCATGCGAAGGTACCGTTTGTACTGCCGCCGGTGAAGGTGGATTTTTCGAGCGTTTCGCCGAATGTGACCGCCGAAGCCGTCGGGAATACGATTCTGGGCGGTTCGCCCTTTATAACGGTAAGAATTGCGGTCTTTTCGCCGGGCAGGAATTCGCCGTTAGCGGCGGTGGTGACCTTTATCTCAAAGGTACCGATCTGTGTGATGGAGAGCGCACTGCCTGTGAGAGTTCCAACGCCCGTGCCGCCGATGATGGAGTAGCCTGCGGCGGACACGTTGGATTCGATAGTAAACATTTGGCTGACATCATAGGAAGCCCGGCTGTAGTGGATCGTTTTATCATTCGCGATGATGGTGACGTTCCTCCGCAATACCGCGTAAAGCGTTGCGTCGGAATTGTTCGGGAGCGTGTAGGTTGTGCCGCTGATGACATCACCGTTCTCGGTAGCCGACCAACCGACAAAGGCAGACGAGCTGTACGCCGGAAGCGTTACAACGCCGTTAGCATAAGCGGTTTGGTAGGTTGTGTAGGTGTCGCCGCTCGGCTTGTGCATAAAGGTTACTTTGTTAACCTTTTTCGCGCTGCTGTCCGAAATCACGGGGTAGCCGTCGGTCTTTGCGCCGCCGAGAGATTGACCCCAG
>CAYWMF010000178.1:0-4234 GCA_964459175.1 uncultured Oscillospiraceae bacterium | reverse complement strand
AAAACATTTTCGACCCGCTGGAAATGCACGACACGGTTTATCACGCCACCCCGGAGATGTACGACAGAACATGCGAGCAATACTGCTTTGTGAATTCGAACGAAAGTGATATTGTCAAGCTTCAATCCGGTGAAATCCAAACCGTCGGTGGAAAGCTCAAAAACATCGGCAAAGCGGTCAGCCTGTATGTTTTCGGCGACGAATACGACAGCGGCGGCGCCGGTATCACAACATCTGTCGAGGATTACGCAAAGCTTTCCGCGGCGCTTGCCGGCCGCGGAAAAGGCATAAACGGCAACAGAATAATTTCCGAAAGTGCCGTAGAGCTTTTGCGTACAAATCAGCTTTCCCCCGCCCAGGCGCAAACCTATAACTGGCCTCAATTCAAAGGCTACGGCTACGCTTTGGGCGTGCGTACCATGATTGATAAAGCCCTCGGCGGTTCATTCGGAAATATCGGCGAATTCGGCTGGTGCGGCGCCGCGGGCGGCATGGTGCTGGTCGATCCTGATATTGAGCTGGGTGTCTTTTATGCCCATCATATGCTAAATCCGCAGGAGCATTATTACATGCCGCGTATTCGCAATGCTGTTTACGCTTGCCTAAACAGCTGAAAATGTGTTATTCGAACATCGCCAACCTTTAGAAAGTACATATGCCTCGGCTAAATTCTGCCGAGGCGTTTTTCTTCGCGCCACTTGGCGGGAGATATGCCGTTTTTCTTTACAAACTGCCGATAAAAATGCGAATAGCTCGGATATCCGCATTGCAATGCTATGCTTTCAACCGGCTTACTTGTAACCTCCAGCAAATATTCCGCGTTTTTCTGGCGCGTCAAGTTCAAAAAAGCTATTGGGCTAAGCGAAAATTCCTTACCGAAAATATGCAAAATGTGATTTTTCGAAAAATGAAATTTGCCGCTGAGCATTTCAAGCGTGATTTTGCGACTGTAATTTTTGGATATGTAATCGGCAATATCGACAGCTATCGAATTGCGCTTTTGATATTCCGTGGCATAGAGCGCCGCAAGAATTTCGTAAAAATCCGCGGCCTGTCTGATATACGGTGTGCTTTCGTGCGCGTCGCCGTCCAATCTGTCAATGAGCGGCTTCAATTTATAATAGTCGAATTTTCCGCGCCGATTCAGCGTTTTTTCACCGTCTGACCATTCGCAAAGGAAATGAACATACAAATATTTTGGTGCATCGCTCGCAATTTTTCCGTCATGATAGCTGTTCGCCTTCTGAATAAAGTATTCGCCGGTGCCGATTTCGTATTCGGTTTCGTTTTCGGAAAAACGCAAAACGCCGTCAAATACCAGCAACAGTACATTTTCTTCGCAAAAACGGCGAATATGGTGCTCATTTTCATCAAAATAGCGCAGTGAAGCGCAGATATATTTAATTTCCTTGTCAAGATTTATTCCGCTCATGCCGTTCTCCGTTCTTTGATTTAATACTAATATTATACACAAATACAGTGATATTGTCAATGTGCAAAACAAGATTGTAAATTGACATGCGCGAAAAAATATTGTATACTTAAGTAAAATAATTCAGGGAGGCTTTTCACATGAATATATACACCACCAAACAGATAAAGCCGCGCGGCTGGCTGAAAAGGCAGCTCGAAATTCAAGCCGAGGGTCTCAGCGGGAACCTCGACAAAATCTGGCCGGATATTAAAGACAGCGCCTGGATCGGCGGCGACCGTGAAGGCTGGGAGCGTGTTCCCTACTGGTTGGACGGCTTTATTCCGCTGGCATATTTGCTGGAAAACAACGACATGATTGCACGCGCAAAAAAATATATTGGCGCGATTATTGCGGCTCAAAACGACGACGGCTGGATTTGCCCGTGCACCAAAGAGGAACGAAGCAATTACGACACTTGGGCGGTTCAGCTGATCGCAAAGGTTTTGAAGGTGTACTATGATTGCTCGGCAGACGAAAGAATACCGACCGTGCTGTACAAAACCTTGAAAAACTATTACGACCTGCTCAAAAGCGGAGAAATAAAGCTGTTCGACTGGGGCAAATACCGCTGGTTTGAATGCTTTATCGCAATTGACTTTTTATACGAAAAATACGGCGAGGACTGGATTTTGGAGCTTGCGCACATATTAAAGGAGCAGGGGGCCGATTACAGTACACTCACGGATTACTGGAAGCGCCCGCTGTTCAGATGGCAATACGATACACACATTGTCAACCTTGCAATGATGCTCAAAAGCGAAGCTCTTGAGGCAAAGCTTTTCAAAACGCCGTATGAGGACAATGCCGAAAAGCTTCGCGCTTTTCTCGACAAATACAACGGTACGGTATACGAAAGCTTCACCGGCGACGAATGTCTGGCGGGCATCAGCCCCTCACACGGTACCGAGCTTTGCGCAATAGTTGAGCAAATGTATTCGTACGAGCTTTTATACGCCTATACCGGTGACGCAAAATGGGCCGAAAAGCTTGAGGTTCTCGCATTTAACGCTTTGCCGGCGACAATCAGCGACGATATGTGGACACATCAATACGACCAGATGAGCAACCAGATTTCGTGCGAAAAATTTAATTGCAAGCCGTATTTCACTACCAACGGACAAGAAGCGCATTTGTTCGGGCTGGAGCCTAATTACGGCTGCTGCACCGCAAATTTCAATCAGGGCTGGCCGAAATTTGCGTTATCGGCATTTATGTACGACGAAAGCGGCATAACCGGCGCTGTCATGATACCCGCAATGCTGGAAACCGAAAATGCAAAAATCGAATTGCAGACAAATTACCCCTTTGAAAACAGCGCAAAATACATTATTGACGCAAAAAGCGCTTTCAATTTCAAAATCAGAATTCCGTCGTTCGCCAAAAAGCTCACGGTGAACGGCCAAAGCACAGAAAATACAGGCATGCTTTCATTTGACATAAAGCCCGGTCAAACCGAAATTGAAATAGCCTTTGAAACGGCACCGTATTTCAAATGGCGTCCCAACTCGCTTCACGCCGTTCAATGCGGCTCTCTGCTGTTTTCGGTGCCTATTGAGTATGAAAAAAGGATGCACGAATACGAATCATACGGCGTTGAACGCAAATTTCCGTACTGCGATTACGAGCTTATCCCCAAAAGCGAATGGAGCTACGGCTATTGCCACACCAAGCTTGTCAAAAATTATCGCGGCATGAGCGACGTTCCTTTTTCAAGCGTCACCCCACCCGTCACTGTCAAAGCGCAGGTAAAGAAAATCAACTGGGGCTTCGCCCACGGCTATGAAACCGTTTGCGCCGAAACACCGGAATCGACCCAACCGCTTTCCGATGCGCTCGACATAACGCTGTACCCCTACGGCTGTGCCAAGCTCAGAATGACCGAGCTGCCTTTTGTTGAATAATCGAGTTTTGCAATATTGAGTAATAACGCTTTTGTCAATTAAATATTATTCGATTTTGCGAATAATATTGACATTTAATTATCCTTTTCACAAAATCCTCTGTAAATTTTGTTAATTTACAGAGGATTTTTTTATTTTTTTCGCTTTAGTTATTTACAAAATTGAAATTAAATGCTATACTATATATGTAACAATATCTATTTATATAAGGGTGACATTATTATGATTACAATCCAAACAAACAGTTATGATCCATATTACAATCTTGCGGCGGAGGAATATTTCCTGCAAAATACCGACCAAGACGTCTTTATGCTGTGGCAAAACGATAACACTGCGGTTATCGGTCGAAACCAAAACGTGTACGCCGAAATTAACATTCCGTATGCAAAGGAGCACAATATAACCGTGGTTCGCCGTATAACCGGCGGCGGTGCAGTGTATCACGACCTCGGCAATGTAAACTACACATTCATAACCTCGCGTGAAAAGGCCGGGGTTCTGAATTTTGCTTACTTCACCTCCCCCATTATTTCCGCGCTGGCACAGTACGGAATAAAAGCCGAGCTTTCGGGTCGAAACGACATTTTGTGCGACGGCGCAAAATTTTCCGGCAACGCTCAATACTCTTCCGAAACCCGCATTCTGCATCACGGAACATTGCTGTTTGACAGCAACCTTTCTATCATGCCGTCGCTTTTGACAGTCGATCCGGATAAAATCAAATCTAAATCCATAAAATCGGTGCGCAGTCGCGTGACAAATTTAAAGCCGCTTTTTGAAGATAAAAGCATTACCGTAGCGGATTTTATAGAGCTTATTTTCGCGCATGTTCAAAGCATGTACAGCACAACGCCGC
>CAYWMF010000177.1:0-4245 GCA_964459175.1 uncultured Oscillospiraceae bacterium | reverse complement strand
CGATAAACGCGGCGCGGCGGGAAATTTCGGATATTTGCCGTGCCGCCGCCGAGGAAAAAAGCGGCATATATCGCCTGAATGTCCCGACGGGCGGCGGCAAAACGCTGGCATCGCTCAGATATGCGCTGTCCCACGCGGCAAAGCATGACAAAAAAAGAATAATATTCGCTTCTCCGCTTCTTTCGATACTGGATCAAAACAGTAGCGTAATTCGCGAATATCTTGAGGCGGACGAGCTCATTTTGGAGCACCATTCCAACGTCGTATCCGATGATTTTGCCCCCGACGTCAAAAAGCAATACGAATTATTACAGCAGTCCTGGAGCTCGCCGATTATAATAACAACTCTTGTACAGCTTCTCGGCAGCATGTTCGACGGTAAGGGCGGCGCCGTCCGACGCTTTAACGCTCTGAGCAATGCGGTTATAGTTATCGACGAGGTGCAGAGTGTGCCGAGCAAAATGCTTTCGCTGTTCAATTTGGCAATTTCCTTTCTTGCCGAAATTTGTCGTTCGACAATTGTGCTCTGCTCCGCAACCCAGCCCTGCGACAAAAAGCTTACTCACCCGATACGTTCAAAAGAGGGAAATATTGTGCCGTACGACACTCGACTGTTCGAGCCGTTTAAGCGTACCGAATTAAAGAACGCCGGCAATATGCGGCTTGACGAAATTCCCGATTTTGCGGCAGAGGTCTTGAAAAAAACCGACAGCCTTTTAATTGTGTGCAACAAAAAAGACGAGGCGGAAAGGATTTTTTACGGCTTGAACGGCGGCGAATATGCGGTGTTCTATCTGTCCGCCGCCATGTGCATGAAGCACCGACAAAGGACGCTTAACGATATTTACGCTTCGCTGAGTTCAAAGGTTCGCAAAACCGTCTGCGTTTCCACGCAGGTCATCGAGGCGGGAATCGATATTTCCTTTGGCGCCGTTATACGCTTGAGCGCCGGCATGGACAATATCGTTCAGTCGGCCGGCAGATGCAACAGAAACGGTGAGGCTTCAAGCCTCGGAACGGTATATATTGTCCGTGCGCAGGACGAGAACTTGCAGTATTTGCCCGAAATAGGTCTGGCAAAGCAGGCCACAGAACAGCTTTTGTCACGGTACAACCAAAATCCATCGCAGTATGGTAATGATATTGCATCACATAAAGCTGTTGAAGACTACTATAACTATCTTTATAAAACTCAGGAGACCTTGGATAAATCACATCACGATTATCCGCTGAAAAGCAGTGGTACCAGCCTGTTTTCGCTCCTTTCGAATAACAAGAACCGGCTTGGCGAAAACGATAATGCGACAAACGGCTTTTTCTTCTTCCAGGCATTTGCCGCCGCGGGAAGCGCCTTTTCGGTATTTGACAACAACACGACCGATGCAATTGTCCCCTACGGCGAGGGCGAGGATATTATTTGCGAACTGCTGTCCGAGCGGGCAAAGCACGATATAAATTATGTCAAGCAATGCGTCAATCGCGCAAAAGGCTACACTGTTTCTCTTTATTCCTATCAAAAATCGCAATTGGAAAATAACAATGCGCTTATTTCGCTGAACGACGGTATTATTCATGGCATTTCGGCGCAGTTTTACAGCGATACCGTCGGCTTCAGCTTGAAACAAAATTCGGAGGTGAACGATATATGCAATATCCAAATATTGTAGAATTTGAAATCAAGGGCGATTACGCGCTGTTTTCCGACCCACTGACACGTATCGGCGGCGAAAAATGCAGCTATCATATACCGACCTATGAGGCGATCAAGGGCGCAATTTCGTCGGTTTATTGGAAGCCAACCATAATTTGGTATATTGACGCGGTGCGTGTAATGAATCGCATACGCACCGAGGTAAAGGGCATAAGGCCGATAAAATACAGTGGCGGCTCCAACGATCTGTCATATTATACATACTTGCGCGATTGCCGCTATCAGGTGCGTGCACATTTCGAGTGGAATATGAATCGCCCGGAGCTTGCGGGCGATCGCAACGAAAACAAGCATCATAATATCGCAAAGCGCATGATCGAAAAGGGCGGACGGCGCGATGTATTTCTCGGAACGCGCGAATGTCAGGCGTATGTCGAGCCCTGCAGGTTTGGCGAGGGCGAGGGCGCATACGACAGCTTGGACGAACTGTCCTTCGGCATGATGTACCACAGCATAACCTATGCCGATGAGGCCTATTCCGAGCAGACCGCCGGAAAAATGACGGTTAATTTCTGGAACCCGGCGGTAATGAAAAACGGCGTTATTACATTTCCCAAGCCCGCGGAATGCCGCCTGAAAAAGGAAATATACGATATGCAGATAAAAAGCTTCGGCAAAGAAAACGGCAATTTTGTCGGCCTTGGCGAATTTGAGGAGGTGCAATAATGGGGCTTTTTCAAAAAGCATATGAAACCTATGATAAGCATCGCGCCTATGTCGGCGTTTACGATTCGACACTGGCAGAGCCGCTGGCGCCGATCGCACATATAACAACCGCGGCTCAAATCGAAATTACCGTTGACCAAAACGGAAGCTTTGTTTCGGCAACGCTTGTCAAGCAAAAATCCAAGAACAAAGACGACAAGGATAAGAACAATTGCAAAATCATCATTCCTATAACCGAGGAGTCGTCCGGTCGCACAAGCGGAATTTGCCCGCATCCTTTGTGCGATCAGGTCGGATATATTTCGCCGAATAATCCGGAAAAGTATGATGCGTACGTCGAACAGCTCGAAAAATGGTGCGAATCGGAATTCACGCATCCTATGCTGCCGCCTATACTTGCCTACGTCAAGGGCAAAACAATTATGAACGACCTTGCCGCGTCCGGAATTGATAAGGTTGATGAAAAAAATATGATTTGCTGGGTTGTTGTCGGGCTCGAAGAAAACGGCGGACAATGCTGGACAAACAAAAGCCTTTTCGAAGCATTTAAAAAATACTATATTTCACAAAGAACAACCGAAAAATCGCTTTGTATGGTGACCGGCGAAGAAACGCTTGGAGCGGCTCAACATCTAAAGGGCGTGGTGGCGGCAAGCGGTAATGCTAAGCTTATTTCATCAAACGATACCACCAATTTTACATACCGCGGACGTTTTACTGCCGATTCACAGGCGCTTACCGTCGGATATGAGGCGTCACAAAAGGCTCACAATGCTTTGAAATGGATTGTTGCAACTCAAAGCGTTGTGCTTGGCGGAAGAACCTTTGTTTGTTGGAATCCCGAGGGCAAAAAAATACCCAATCCACTGGATCAATTGCGCGTGGGCGGCAACGACAATCCTGCCGTTACAGTTGCACAATACCAAAAAGAATTATCTGAGCTGTTGTACAGCTATAGGAATACGTTTTCACCCGCCGATACCGCGGTAATTGCCGTGTTTGATGCGGCAACGACCGGACGGCTGGCAGTTACCTACTATAACGAAATGCCGGCGACGGATTTTCTTGACAAGCTTGAGGTGTGGGACAGTACCTGCGTTTGGTCGGATAATCGCTTTGGCATATATTCACCGTCGCTTATACAAATCATCAATTGTGCTTTCGGCACCGAGCGCGGCGAAAGAATCGAAACGGACGAACGAGTATTGAAGCAGCAGCTGCAGCGCCTTGCGGTTTGCCGCGTCGAGGGTGCCAAAATGCCTTACGATATAATGGTTGCAATCGCCAAAAAGACCATGCAACCGCTTTCATATGAAAAATGCCTTGCAAAATTGCAATTTACGGCTTGCGCCGTTATAAGAAAATATTATATTGATTGGAAAGAGGAGGAATATAAAATGGCTTTGGAAAAAGACAAAAATGACATCAGCTACCAATACGGCAGACTTTTGGCGGTAATGGAAAAAGCGGAGCGCGACACCTACGACGGAAACGAGGGCAGAGAGACAAACGCTGTGCGTATGCAATCGGCATTTTGCAATCACCCGCTTCGGACGGCAAAAATCGTTATCGAACAGCTGAAAAGCGGCTACTACCCAAAATTAAGTCAGGGCAGCAGGATTTATTACGATCGCCTGATAGGCGAGATATACGAAAAAATCTCGCAATATCCCGATTCGGCTCTGAACGCGCCGCTTAAGGAAACCTATATTTTAGGCTACTATTTGCAAAAAAACGAGCTTTACAAAAAGAACGAAAATAAAGATATTACGGAGGAAAACGAAAATGACTAAGCTTTGCAATAAAATTGATTTTGTTGTACTTGTATCCGCAAAAATGGCAAATGTAAACGGTGATCCGCTCAACGG
>CAYWMF010000176.1:0-4247 GCA_964459175.1 uncultured Oscillospiraceae bacterium | reverse complement strand
GAGGTGACCTCTATCCGATAATTGAAAAATCTGATGATTGCCTTGAAAAAATCGAACATAACAGCTATAAAATACTTGACGGTAGGGTTGAAAGGCTGATATGCCGCTTTTTTCCGTACGCAACATATGAAATTTCGGCTGAAATTGAATGCGGAACGGTCGGAATATGTTTTGCTTTGCCGAACGCGCGAGCCGTTATAACGGTAGGCATGGATAATTTGATGTATTTCTGCGGTGAAAATCGGCGCGAGGTGAAGCTGGCGACAGGAAAATCGGGACAAATAAATATGATAATAAGCTGTCGTCCGGGCGCATTTGATATATATTTTAAGTCCGACAATACAGTGGAATATTTTTGTACATTTGATGAAAAGCAATTTGAAAATTCAAATCAATATTCATTGTTTGTTGACGGTGTGACAGTGCTGGCAGCGAGCGGCAGAGTAGAGGTAAAAAGCGTTGCTTCATATATTGATAACGGAATTTCAATCGCCGATATGCGCCCTATTCGTTACGAAAACGGCGATATTATGCTTGAAAACGGCAAGTTTTATCTCACTGCCAGCATACGAATGCAGGCCGAAGCGTTTCAAGGCGTGTTCGCGTGGGTTGCGGGAACTGCCGAATTTGAGCTGACAGGCGCAATTTTTTACGACAGCGGCGACGGCAAATGGTGCGGAGATGTGGCGGCATCGGTGCTGTATCACAGAAAAGACAAAAAATGGTATCTCTGGGTATGCTCGTTTGCTCACGGGCATATTTTGGGTCATTCCGTTTTCGAGGGAGATCCACGCTTCGGTGTTAATGTTATCGATATAGCGCTGATGAAAAAAGCACCGCAAAACGCCGATATCTCGGAGTTTTGCGGCTTTGAGGGCGATGAGGATCCGGATTTCTTTTATGACGAAAAAAATAATCGTTGGCTGATGGCGATATGCCGTTTGGATCCAACGACGAAAAGCTATCGCTATGTATTTTTTGAGTCTGACAGAGCCTTTGACGGATATCACTGTATCGGGAAAGGCTATGACGGAGCCGAAACCGGCGGCTCATTTGTCAAGGTTGAGGGCGAATGCTTCTTTATTTGCGGCAACGCTTTCGATGCTGTATCGAACTATCGAATATATCACAAAAACGGAATGAACGAGGCAAAATTTAATTATCCCGACGGCGGTTTTCGCGGATGGGGAACGTTGATGCCGATAAAAGCGGCAAGTCGCACACGGTATTTTTGGTTGACCTTTGATCGCCATAACGCCGGTGCGTTTAATTGGAGCTACGGCAATTTATATTGCTTTGAAGCACCGTAAAATGGGTAAAGTGTGGGCGTTTAATTTGTTTTCGTCCTTTTTATCAGCCTTTCGTGCATGAAAAGTATGATAATCAACAGCGCAAACGGATAAATCGGCAAAAAGGCGACGCCGATGCCTTTTGCGATAAGCCCGAAAATCGGCGACATGAACATAGGCACATGCCATTTGTACGCCGATGAGCGCGCCGGCCGACGGTTATTCCGATGAAGAACATGGCGGCGTATTTGGCCGCAATTTCGGCGGAAATTCCGTTGTGCGGAATCATTATAAAATTTACAAAATGTGTTGGAATTTTTTTAGGATTAAGTATATCATATATCGGTATGATTTCAACAAGAGGTGTTTTTTATGCCGAACCTTATATTGCGGCTTTTTATCAAGAATTACGAGGATACCGACAATCCCGCCGTACGTGCGAAATACGGCGCTTTCGCGGGTGGGTTCGGTATTATTTCCAATATGCTTTTGTTTGTACTGAAAATCGTTGTCGGCGTGCTTTCAAAGAGCGTTTCGATTATCGCCGACGCGATGAACAATCTTTCGGACTCGGCGTCCTCGGTTATAACGCTGGTGGGTTTCAAAATTTCGCAAAAGCCCGCCGATAAGGAGCATCCGTACGGCCACGCGCGCATGGAGTATTTGGCGGGGTTGTTCGTTTCGCTGTTGGTTATTTTTATCGGCTTGCAGTTTTTCAGCGAGTCGGTTGGTGCGATACTCAAGCCAACCGAAAATAAATTCGATATTTTCACGGTGGCGGTGCTGGTGCTGTCTGTTGCGGTTAAGCTGTGGCAGGGGTATTTCAATCGCTCGGTTGGCAAAAAGATAAATTCGCTGGCGCTGGTGGCGGCTTCGATGGACAGCATAGGCGACGTTATCGCTCGTCTGTGGTGCTTTTGGGCATTGTTATCAGCATGATTTTCAGTGTTACGCTCGACGGCTGGTTCGGTCTTGCCGTGGCGATATTTATCATCGTTTCGGGCATACGGTTGATGAAAGAGGCCATAGACCCGCTGTTGGGTATGGCGCCGGACAGCGGACTTGTGAATATGATAACTGACAAAATTATGACGTATGACGGCGTTCTCGGCTATCACGACTTAGTTATACACAATTACGGCGAGGGACGCTGCTTTGCCTCGGTGCATGTAGAGGTGCCCGCGAAGCAGGATATAATGCTCAGCCATGATATAATCGACAATATCGAGCTGGATTTTCGGCAAAACGATAATCTTTACGTTGTAATTCACCTTGATCCGGTAGAAACAGACAATCAGCTTGTAAACGATTTGCGCGAAAAGGTAAAGACGGCGATCGGTGAAATATCGGATAAAATGTCAATGCACGATTTTCGGCTTGTCAGCGGCACAACACATTCCAATCTTTTGTTCGATATAAATGTTCCGGTGGGCTTTGAAATGAGCGACGCCGAAATACGGCATCTTGTCGCAAAAAAGATTAAAGCGATCGACCCGAGCTATAATATCGTCATAACGGTTGACAGAAGCTATACCTCGACGACGGATTAATAAACTTCCATAAATTAAGCCTCGCAGAAATTCTGCGAGGCTTCGGACTGTCGATAAAGCCGCGAGAACGCACACAAACAAAAAATTAAAATGCCAAGGAAGCAATACAATAATTTATGAACGTCGCACAATATATCGAATAATGTGCGACGTTGTGCGCTTTTTGCCGCCGCAAACCCTATCGTACCATCGTACGCCGACAGGTTTGCGGCAACAAAATCTCTCTGCCTTTTCGAAAGTCCGCAGTTTGTCGATAGTTTATCGACAAACAGAGCCTCGCAGAAATTCTGCGAGGCTCTGATGATTGCTTTTTAGTGAATGATGCTGGGATGACCGTGAATCGGGGGAAGTGCATGCGGACGAACGATTTCTCCGCCGTTTTCGTAGGAGTCGATAGCCGCGAAAATGTATTCCATTGTTGCCAAAGCATCACGACCGGAGGAACGCAGGTGCTCAAGCGGAACCTTATTGGTAACGTCCTCGAGGTAAGCATGAATACGGCAAGCAAAGGTGGAATTGAAGTCGGTGATACCGGTATCGAGAATTTCGGTAGGATCGGGAGTGCTTCCGGGAGCGGGATCGCCTTTTGCGGGTGCTTTCCAGTATTTGAGCTTTTCAACGCAGTTTTCGATGACGAAGGTACCCTTTGTGCCGGCAAGCTCAAAACTCCACCAGCCGCCCAGACCGAACATTGCGTCGCCGCGCTGAGAGAGTAGATAACCTACACAGCCGTTTTCAAACTTAACGTGTACACTCTGAATGGAGAGCATCATATCTTCGGCACTGCGGCGAACACCGGTTTTGTCCATAAATGCCTGAACGTGTGTAACATTGCCGCAGAAGTAGCGCATTACGCTGAAAGGATGGGTAAGAAAAGCCTTTGCATGAGCGTAGGGACGATGCCAACGATTGGACATAAGACCGCCGTAGGTATCGCTGCTACCGTTGAAGCCGACCTTGTGCATGCAGTAAACCTGCTCGCCGACACCGCCGTTGTTCATGATTTCACGTGCGCGCTCAGCGGGCTTGGAGAAGTAGTGATTGAGGTTACAGCCCAGGTAAACGCCCTTTTTGGTTGCATAGTCAACCATTTCGCGAGCCTCGGTAACTTCGTTGGAAATAGGCTTTTCAACGAGGACGTTTTTGCCGGCGTCAAGAGCGATCATTACGGGCTCATAGTGCCAAGAACCGTTTTCAAAACCGGAGGTGGTAACATCGACAATGTCGAGCTCGGGGTGTGCGTTGAGCATTTCTTTAAGGTCATAGAAAGCCTCGACGCCGTATTCCTCAGCCGCCTTATCGGCTTTCTCCTTAACAATATCGCAGACGCAGACAAGCTCTGCCAGGGGATCGGCCTTATATGCCTTGGAATGGGTGTTTCCGATACCGCCCATACCTACTACGCCGA
>CAYWMF010000175.1:0-4249 GCA_964459175.1 uncultured Oscillospiraceae bacterium | reverse complement strand
AAAGACTTTGGTTCACGCCGCGATTTACCCCGCCACACACTACGTTTCCACCGACGAAAACCGCGAGCGCGCCATATCCGAAATATGGCAGGAAATGACCGACCGTGCCGCGTTTTTCCGCTCCGAGGGCAAGCTGGTGGAGGCTCAGCGCATCGAGGAGAGGGTAAAATACGATATGGAAATGTTGCGCGAGGTGGGCTATTGTTCCGGTATAGAAAACTATTCCCGCGTGTTCGCCGGCAATCCGCCCGGAGCGACGCCGTACACACTGCTGGATTACTTTCCAAAGGATTTCCTTTTGATGATAGACGAAAGTCACGTTTCGGTGCCGCAGGTGCGCGGCATGAGCGGCGGCGATTATTCGCGCAAAAAGAACCTCATTGATTACGGCTTTCGCCTGCCCAGCGCCTTTGACAACCGACCGCTGAAATTCGACGAATTCAACTCCAAGCTCAACCAAATCATATATGTCAGCGCCACGCCCAACGATTACGAAAAAAGCCGCTCCACGCAAATTGCGGAGCAGATAATCCGCCCGACGGGACTGTGCGACCCGGATATAGAAATTCGCCCCACGGACGGTCAAATCGAAGACCTTATCGGCGAAATAAACGCACGCACCGCCAAGGGACAGCGCACACTGGTGGTAACACTTACCAAAAAAATGGCGGAGGACTTGACCGAATTTTTGGAGCAGCGCGAAATAAAGGTGCGCTATATGCACCATTCCGTTGACACCATGGAGCGCATGGAGATAATCCGCGACCTGCGGCTGGGCGAATTCGACGTTTTGGTAGGTATAAACCTGCTTCGCGAGGGCCTTGACCTGCCGGAGGTATCGCTTGTAGCGATACTCGACGCCGATAAAGAGGGCTTTTTGCGCAGTGAAACCTCGCTTATACAGACTATCGGCCGCGCCGCGCGCAACGCCGAGGGCATGGTAATTATGTACGCCGACAAAATCACCGAATCCATGGACAGGGCGATTTCGGAAACGCGCCGCCGCCGCCGCATACAGACCGAATACAACGAGGAGCACGGCATTGTGCCCAAGAGCGTTTCGAAATCCGTCAAGGATATTATCGAAATTTCTGCCGGCAACGTGCTAAAGGCGCGCGACGCCGAAAAGGGCAAGGCCAAGCTTACCCCGAAACAGCGCCGCGAGCTTATCGAGCGCCTGAGCGAGGATATGAAAAAAGCCGCGGCTATGCTTGAATTCGAGCAGGCGGCTTTGATACGCGATCAGATTCTAAAACTGAAAAAGCAGGAAAAATAGAAGCGGAAACGCTTCGCTAATGCGCAATTGCGGTTGATTTTGATTTGCAAAATCTTCCTCTTAAAGCCTTCCCCTCGACGCGCCATGGCGCTTAGGGCGATGTCACGGCTACGCTGTGACGGATGAGGTGTTGACGCGCCGCCGACGCTTCTCTGATTCGCAATGCAATTCCGTTCTCAACAAAAAATAATCAAATATAAAGGACACAAAATGACAAAAAGCATATATATCAAGGGCGCACGTGAAAATAATCTTAAAAATGTCGATGTCGAAATACCGCGCGACAAGCTGGTGGTGTTTACCGGGCTGTCGGGCAGCGGCAAAAGCTCGCTGGCGTTCGATACGCTGTTTGCCGAGGGCAATCGGCGCTTTGTGGAAAGCCTTTCGAGCTACGCGCGAATGTTTTTGGGTCAGATTGATAAGCCGGACGTCGATTATATCGAGGGCCTTTCGCCGGCAATTTCCATCGACCAAAAGACAACCTCCAAAAATCCACGCTCCACGGTGGGCACAGTCACCGAAATATATGACTATCTGCGCCTTTTGTACGCCCGTTGCGGCACGCCGCATTGCCCGATTTGCGGCAAGGAGATAAAGCAGCAGACCATTGACCAAATTATCGACCGCATCACCGCTTTGCCCGAAAAAACCCGCTTTCAGGTGCTCTCACCCATTGCGCGCGGCAAAAAGGGACGCTTCGAAAAGGAGCTTGACGGCGCCGCCAAAAACGGCTTTGTGCGCGTGCGCATTGACGGATATGTATACGATTTGAGCGAGCGGCCGGAGCTGGATAAAAACCTGCGGCATAATATCGAAATCGTGGTGGACAGATTGGTCATCAAGCCGGATATGTCCAAGCGCCTGTCCGATTCGCTGGAAACCGCCGCCAAGCTTTCGGACGGCTACATTATCATAAATCTTGTGGACAGCGGCGAGGATATAACCTTTTCCATGAACTACGCCTGTGAGGAGCACGGCATCAGCATAGGCGAGCTGGCGCCGCGCATGTTTTCGTTCAACAATCCGTTCGGCGCCTGCCCGGAATGCGACGGTATCGGCGTTATAAATTCGGTTTCGTTCGAAAAGGTTATTCCGGACCTCAGTCTGACGCTTGCCGAGGGTGCGGTGCAGTGTAACGGCTTTAAGTCGGCTGACGAGGGCGGCTGGTGGGAAGCCATTGGCAGTGCCGTCGGCGAAAAGCACGGTTTTACAATGGATATGCCTATAAGCGATTTTTCGCCCGAGGCGCTGGACGCGCTTTTGTACGGTACGGGCGACGAAAAGTATAATATAACGCATTTTTCGTATTTTACCGGCGATATGAAGGATCGCACCGTCACCTTTGAGGGCGTATTGAATATTATAGCCAAGCGCTACGACGAAACGCATAACGAATATTACGAGCAGTTTATGAACGAAACCCCCTGCCGCGCCTGTAAGGGACAGCGCCTTAAAAAGGAATCGCTTGCCGTCACGGTGGGCGGGCTCAATATCAGCAAGCTGTGCGATAAATCGGTCAAGGATTTGGTCAAATTTTTCGACGAATTGAAGCTTGCACCAAAGGAAGAGGTCATCTCTAAGGAAATTATCAAGGAAATTCGCTCACGCCTTGATTTTTTGAAGAGCGTGGGACTGGAATATCTCACTCTTTCGCGCCGTTCCGGCTCACTCAGCGGCGGTGAAAGCCAAAGAATACGCCTTGCCACACAGATAGGCTCGTCGCTGATGGGGGTTTTGTATATCCTCGACGAGCCCAGCATCGGCCTGCACCAGCGCGATAACTCAAAGCTTATCGAAACGCTCAAGCGCCTTCGTGATGTCGGCAATACCGTAATTGTGGTGGAACACGACGAGGAAACCATAGAAAATGCCGACTATGTGGTTGATATCGGACCGCGCGCCGGAGTTCACGGCGGCGAGGTGGTGTTCAGCGGCACACCCGAGGAGCTCAAAAAATGCGATGCCTCCATTACCGGACGCTATCTTGCCGGCAAGGAAACCATTCCGATACCGAAAACGCGCCGCCCCGGCAACGGCAATTTCATCGAAATTGTGGGTGCGGCGGAAAATAACCTCAAAAATGTCAATGTCAAAATTCCGTTGGGTTGCTTTGTGGCGGTAACCGGCGTGTCGGGCAGCGGCAAAAGCTCGCTTATAAATTCGATTTTGTATAAGGAGCTGGCACGCAAGCTGAATCGCGCCAATACCTTCCCGGGCAAGCACAAGGAGATAAAGGGGCTCGAAAACCTCGACAAGGTTATCGCTATCGACCAGTCGCCCATCGGACGTACGCCGCGCTCAAACCCCGCAACCTATACCGGGCTGTTCGGCGATATACGCGCGCTGTTCGCCAAAACCCCCGAGGCAAAGGCACGGGGATACGGCGCAAATCGCTTTTCCTTCAATGTCAAGGGCGGCCGCTGTGAAGCCTGCGAGGGCGACGGAACCATAAAAATCGAAATGCACTTTTTGCCCGATGTTTACGTCAATTGCGATGTCTGCAAGGGCAAGCGCTATAATCGCGAAACACTGGAAATCAAATATAAAGGTAAAAATATTTTTGATGTTTTGGATATGACGGTGGAGGAAGGACTGAACTTTTTCGACAGTCTGCCGAATTTGAAGCGCAAGCTTCAAACGCTGTACGACGTGGGGCTGGGATATATCAAAATCGGCCAGTCGTCGCTCACACTGTCGGGCGGTGAAGCCCAGCGTGTGAAGCTGGCAACCGAGCTTGCCAAGCGCGGAACCGGCAAAACCGTGTACATTTTGGACGAGCCGACAACAGGACTTCACACCGACGACGTCAAAAAGCTGAGCGAGGTTTTGCAAAAGCTGGTGGACGCCGGCAACACGGTTATTGTCATCGAGCACAACCTCGACATAATAAAAACCGCCGATTACCTGATAGATATGGGCCCGGAGGGCGGCGACGGCGGCGGCAGAACCGTCGCGGTCGGCACACCCGAGGAG
>CAYWMF010000174.1:0-4262 GCA_964459175.1 uncultured Oscillospiraceae bacterium | reverse complement strand
CGCGAATGCACTGCGAGGTTATAATAGGCGACTTTGCGGCGACAATTTCGTTTCCGCAGATTTTGCCCCAAACCTTGAGCGGCTCTTTTTCGCTCTTTTCCTCTTCGCCGCCGATATACGGAATAACATTATCTACCATTTCCGGCCAATCGCCGAAGGTTTTGCCGGCACCGGAAATTGCCTGATAGGTGCTGACAACAATGTTTGTCGGCTCGAATTTCAGCAGGGGAGTGAGCATGGGAACATAGCTCTGAATCGAGCAGTTCGGCTTAACGGAAATAAAGCCGCGCTTGGTGCCCAAACGCTTTCTCTGCGCTTCGATTATAGCAATGTGGTCATTGTTGACCTCGGGGATAAGCATAGGAACATCGGGCGTCCAGCGATGAGCGGAGTTGTTGGAAACAACGGGGGTTTCCGACTTGGCATACTCATATTCCAATGCTTGGATTTCTTCTTTTTTCATATCGACTGCGCAAAGTACAAAATCAACTTCGTCGGCGACGGATTTTACATCGGCGGCGTCCTTGACAATCATGTTTTTGACAGAGTCGGGCATGTCGATATCAAGCTTCCACTTACTGCCTGCGGCCTCGGCGTAGGTTTTGCCGGCGGAATGCTTGCTTGCCGCGAGAGCGGCGATTTCGAAATAGGGGTGATTTTGAAGTAAAGTGATAAAGCGCTGGCCGACCATACCGGTTGCGCCCACGATACCCACTTTAAGCTTTTCCATAATATATATCTCACTTTCGTAAAAATCGATTTATAACAAAAACCCGCCTGAACAGACGGGTTTTTGCCGTAAAACATAGACCCAAAATGCAAAACGCGCGTTATTATTTGAACTTGCGTTTTCTTGCAGCTTCGGATTTCTTTTTTCTCTTAACGCTGGGCTTTTCATAGCATTCGCGCTTACGAAGCTCGCTTAATACTCCGCTTCTTGCGCACTGTCTTTTGAATCTGCGGATAGCACTGTCAAGAGATTCATTTTCTTTAAGTTTTACTTCTGCCATTCTATATCCCTCCCCCCGCATTGCACTCATGCAAAGGAAAAATTATAATATCATCTGAATAGATAAATATTAACTACACTACATTATACAACAAATAACCTCATTATGTCAATAGTTATTTGAAAAAAACTTTAAAAAATTTAAATATTTATTTTACGACGATATTCACAAGCTTGTTTTTGACGTAAATTTCCTTCAAAATTTGCTTTCCGTCGAGGTACTGAGCAAATTGAGCTTCGTTTTTAACCTGAGCGATAACCTGCTCCTGCGGTGCGTCAACCGGAATTGTCAGCTTGCCGCGGACCTTGCCGCAAATCTGAACCGCGATTTCGACCGAATTATCGACGGTTTTTGCTTCGTCGTAGGTGGGGTAGGGTGCAAGTGAGCACAAGCCCTCGCCGCCGAAATTATGCCATACTTCTTCGCAAATATGGGGTGCAAACGGGCACAGCAGACTTGCAAAGGTTTTCAGCTCGTCCACCGTTAGCGAACCGTGCTCGTAAATATCGTTCATCAGCGCCATCATTGCGGCAATGGCAGTGTTGAACTTCATTTCTTCAATGTCGGCGGAAACCTTTTTAATTGTCTTGTGGAATGAAACATCAAGCTCGGGTGTTACGCCGTTGCCGGAGGCAATATCGCAAAGTCCGGCAAATCTTTCGAGAAATCTCTTACAGCCCTTGATGCTTTGGCTTGACCAAGGCGCGGCCTTTTCGAAATCGCCGATGAACATTTCGTACAGACGCAGTGTATCGGCACCGTAATCGTTGACAATATCGTCGGGATTTACAACATTGCCGCGTGATTTTGACATTTTTTGATTGTCTTCGCCCAAAATCATACCGTGTGAGGTACGCTTCTTGTAGGGCTCCGGCTGCTTAAGAACATCAATATCATACAGGAATTTTGCCCAGAAACGCGAATAGAGCAGATGCAGGGTGGTATGCTCCATGCCGCCGTTGTACCAGTCTACCGGCATCCAGTATTCCAAAGCCTCCTTAGAGGCGAGCTCCTTGTCGTTGTGCGGGTCGCAGTAGCGCAGGAAATACCATGAAGAGCCTGCCCATTGCGGCATTGTATCGGTTTCACGCTGAGCGGGCGCGCCGCATTTGGGACACTTGCAATTAACCCATTCGGTTACGTTGGAAAGCGGGCTTTCGCCGTTGTCGGACGGCTCAAACGATTCAAGCTCCGGCAATTTAAGCGGAAGCTCCTCCTCGCTTATCGGCACCCAGCCGCATTTTTCGCACCATACCAGCGGTATCGGCTCGCCCCAGTAGCGCTGACGCGAAAATACCCAGTCACGCAGCTTGAAATTAACCTTGGGCTTGCCCAGACCCTTTTCGTCCAGCCATTTGATTATGGCTTCCTTAGCTTCCTTGACTTCCATGCCGTCCAAAAATCCGGAATTAACCATAATGCCGGTTTCAACGTCGGTGAAAGCCTCGTTCTGAACGTCGCCGCCCTTGACAACCTCGATAATGGGAAGCTCAAATTTTTTGGCAAATTCCCAGTCGCGGGTGTCGTGCGCCGGAACCGCCATAATGGCGCCGGTGCCGTATGTGATGAGCACGTAGTCGGATACAAAAATCGGGATTTGCTTGCCGTTTACCGGATTTACGGCCATAATGCCGTCCAGCTTCACGCCGGTTTTATCCTTGGCAACTTCGGTACGCTCAAAGTCGGATTTCTTTGCCGCTTCTGCTTTGTAGGCGTTGACGGCGTCTATATTGGAAATTTTGTCGGAAAATTTCTCGATAAAGGGGTGCTCGGGCGAAATAACCATGTAGGTTGCGCCGAAAAGCGTGTCGGGACGGGTGGTATATACGGTGAGCTTCTCGCCGACGGTGGTGTCAAAATCCACCTCCGCACCGGTGGAACGGCCGATCCAGTTTTTCTGCTGAAGCTTTACACGGTCGATAAAGTCCAGTCCGTCCAAATCGTCCAGCAGGCGCTGTGCGTATTCGGTGATTTTAAGCATCCACTGGCTTTTTTCCTTGTGTATAACCTCGCTGTGGCAGCGCTCGCAAAGGCCGTTTACGACCTCCTCGTTGGCAAGCACGCATTTACAGGATGTACACCAGTTGACCGACATTTTCTTTTTGTATGCCAAGCCCTTTTCAAACAGCTTCAAGAAAATCCACTGTGTCCACTTGAAATATTTCGGGTCGGTGGTGTTGATTTCGCGCGACCAGTCGAACGAAAGACCGAGCGATTTAAGCTGAGATTTGAAGCGGGCAACGTTTTTTTCGGTAACAATGGCAGGATGAATTTTATTCTTCATCGCAAAGTTTTCGGTCGGAAGACCGAAAGCATCCCAGCCCATTGGGTAAAGCACGTTATAGCCCTGCTGGCGGCGCTTGCGTGCTACAATATCAATGGCGGTGTAGGAGCGGGGATGGCCGACATGCAGACCCTGACCGGAGGGATACGGAAATTCGACCAGCGGATAAAATTTCGGCTTCGAATAATCTATTTCGGCTTTGAAAGCCTGCTTTTCATCCCATACCTTTTGCCATTTGGCTTCTATTTCTTTATAATCGTATTTCATGACGCTTCTCTCCTGTTAAAACTCCATTTTGCTTTCGATATATGCCGCAACCTCGTCGATAGGCAGACGGATCTGTTCCATTGTGTCGCGGTCGCGAATGGTGACGGAGTTGTCGTTTTCGGTGTCGAAATCGTAGGTTATGCAGAAAGGCGTACCGATTTCGTCCTGGCGACGGTATCTCTTGCCGATAGAGCCGGCGTCATCATACTCGACATTGAATTTCTTGGCAAGCTGAACATACAGCTCGGTGGCCTTGTCGCCCAGCTTTTTGGACAAGGGGAGAACTGCCGCTTTTACGGGCGCCAACGCGGGGTGGAAATGCATAACGGTTCTTACATCGCCCTCTGCGATTTCCTCCTCGTCGTATGCCTCGACCATGAACGCCAGCGTTACGCGGTCGGCACCGAGAGAGGGCTCTACAACATAGGGAACGTATTTTTCGTTGGTTTCCTGGTCAAAATATTCCATCGACTCGCCGGAGAACTTTTGGTGCTGGCTCAGATCGTAGTCGGTTCTGTCCGCAATACCCCAAAGCTCGCCCCAGCCGAACGGGAAGAGGTATTCAAAGTCGGTGGTCGCCTTGGAGTAGAACGAAAGCTCCTCCTTGGAGTGGTCGCGAAGCTTGAGATTTTCTTTTTTCATGCCGAGATTATACAGGAAGTTTGCGCAATAGTCCTTCCAATATGCGAACCACTCAAGGT
>CAYWMF010000173.1:0-4284 GCA_964459175.1 uncultured Oscillospiraceae bacterium | reverse complement strand
GTTTATCGCTATATATTTTATCATTATTTTCATAAAATTGCAATAGCTCACGGAAATATTTTAACAAATAACAAAATTTCGGTTTGGTCTTTACAAATTCTTCAATTTATGATATAATTTTAGAAATGAAATATAAAGGAGATTAACACCATGAAGCTTGATTTCAGAATTGACTGGGGTTACCAGTATTTATATTCACGCAGACACTATCATCCGCAGTATATTTGGGACGGCTCGCTCGCCTGCGACGGTGGCGAAATTCTTGAAAGCTACAAGCTGGATTACCCCGTAATTTGGTTCGGACCCGGCCATTGCGCAAAGGAAACCCGGCTTTCGGCGCCCGAATGGCAAAGCACCACAAAACGCGGAATTTCCGGTGTAAGATTTGTCGCCGAGGTGAATTCAGACACTGTTTTTCATCTGAAAACCCAATCGTTTGACGTGTCCTTTAAGGCATGTGACGTCATTAACAAGGGACGTCTTGACTTTATGGTCGGACCGAAATATCTCAACTGCACCGTATCGGTTACGAAAACCGATTTTCTGTGGTTCAGACCGGCACCGAGAAACGGCGAAACCGCATTTGATATAGATGCTATGGGCGTTCCGGTGCATCACTGGTCGCGAATGAAGCTGGCATGGGTTGCACCCGGCGAATGCGCAAGCTGGGAATATGAGGTTCTCGCCTCCAAGGCCGATTACTGCGAACAGCTGCTTCATTTGGTGGCAATGGCTGTCCCGGCGGTGTACCACAAGGGCGGCAAGGAGCTTTCGCCCAACACCGGCATCACCGAGGAGCAGGTAAACGCGCACATTATGCTGGCGCTGTACTGTGACGGCGAAAAAATCATTGAGTTCAACCGCTTCTACCGTGCACACGACAGATACATGCAAATGCTGGAGGACGACTGGAAGCGCTTTACCGTCGCACCAGGCAAGCACAAATTCGAACTTAAAAATCTCAATACCGAATACGGTCTCGGCATAAGCAAGCTCACGCTCAAGCCTTGCGAATATAATCACGGCCAGCTTTCCATACCCGAATGGGCTCTCAAAAATGAGGTGGTCATCGGCAAGGTATTTGCGGTACGCAAGGACACTCTGACCGTCAGCGGCGGCGAAAAGGAAATCACCCTCGACTGCGAAATCGGCTGGAACGAATTCGAAATATGCGTTGCCAAAGCCGGCATAGCTCAATATAAATGCGGCGACAACACCGCAAAAATCGAGATTTTCGACATTGAAGAAGAACGCTCGCCCATCAAGGTCGGCTACGACATGACGGTTGTTCCGCATGACGAAAACGGCTACATGGACTGGCTTCTTGATTACACCCACCGTTCAAGGCTCGGAAACTATGTCGTTTTCCGTTCGTTCAACCCCGACGTAACGCCCGAAATGTTTGAAAAATGGGGCGAATTCTGCCGCAAGCACAAGATTTACGTTTCGTCCTGCGTTGAAAGAGATTTCATAGACGGCAAGCTGGCAAAGGCCGCCGGAGATATGTTCCACGACTGTGGCTTGCACGAATACCCCGGCAAGGTTTACGCGCTGGATCCCACCGAGCCATATATCGCGCAGGACATGAAGCAGGCCGGCGAAAAATACATGGATTTTCTCAAAATTCAGATTGACAACACACACACCGTTTCCGACTGTGTTGCCTTCGGCGACGCTTCGGGCGGCATAAGATATTCCTACCTCGCGGGCGTTGACTTTGTGCGCGCCGAAACCATGGTAGGCCACACCATGACACTGCTCAGCCAGGCGCGTCCCGCGGCTCAGGCGCTGGGCGACGGCAATTGGGGTGTGCATATAGCAATTCAGCACAACCATCAGCTTTATCACGAAAACCACCTCGGTTTGTACTTCCTGTCGGTTATGCAGCCTTGGGTAATGGGCGCCGACACCATTTACGAGGAGGATTCGCTGTTTGAGCTGTTCAAGGAGGAGCGCCAAAGCTGGGACGACGCACTTACCAAGGGCAAGCGCGATATGACAAGAAGCTTCTTCAAATTTGCCAAAACTCACCCCAGAGCCGGAAAATGCGTACGAAATATCGCATTTTTGGAGGGTCGCTACGCCGCGCCGTTCAACGGCTTTATCTGCGACGTCGAGCAGGATCCGCACTACAGCGTTTGGGGCATGTTCGGCAACAACGATCCCACATGGGGACACGGACAGCCCGAAAAATGCCGTCAATTACTGGATGTTCTCATGCCGGGCGCCAGCACGCATCCACTGCGTCAGCGCTTTGACAAGCGACGCTTCTTCTTCTCGGGCACGCCCTACGGCGATTTTGACTGCGTACCGGTTGAAGCAAATGCGGATTATCTTAACAATTACAAGCTTATACTTAATCTCGGCTGGAACACCGCACTCACCGAGGATTGCGACAAGCTTCGCGGCTTTGTTGAAAACGGCGGCGTACTGCTGACAGGCATTCCGCAGTTCAGCACGCACGTAAAACGTCAATTTTTGGCCGATATGGAGGATTTGGCGCTGCTTAACGACGGCGATCTGAGCGAATTCTGTGGAATCAAGGTCAACGGCAAGGGCGTTGAATACTGCGGACAATGGAACTGCAAGCAGCGCGAGAAAATGCCCGAGCCGGAGCTTTCGGCAATGCCGAGCGACAGCATCGACGAGGACGGCAAGGCAATTCTTGCCGACATTGAGCTTTGCGGCGCCGAGGTTGTGGCATGGGATTCCGCAAGCGGCAAGCCGATGCTGGTGCGCTATAATATCGGTAAGGGCGCGGTTTACACCTTTACGCTTTGGGCTTATCCGGGACACGAACAGTTCCAACACTTCTGCGCAAGCTGGGTTGCAAAGCTTTCCGCCGCGGCTCTGCCCGAAACATATGTTGAGGACGCCACCGGCGAAATCTTCTGGACCGTATGGCAGGACGGCGACAGCACAATGCTTTACGTTCTCAACACCGACTGGAGCACGAAGGGCAACAAAAAGGACATCACCCTTGTTCACGGCGGCTTGAGAACCTCGCTGAAAATCACCGAAAGAACACTGCTCTGCGCCGAGTTCCAAAACGGCAAAACCGACATCAAGACATATGAATTATAAAATGTGCCGCGGCAAAAGCAAAATCGCGGTGCAAGCATAACCATCATTTCAAGGAGCTGATTTTATGAAAACAAAAAACATAGTGGGCATCGGACTGTTCACCGCCATCGTGATAGTTTTACAGCTGGTTGCCTCCGGCATAAAGCTGGGTCCGTTCTCGATTTCTTTGGTGCTGGTGCCAATCGTCGTGGGCGCGGCGGTATACGGTTGGAAAGCGGGTGCATGGCTGGGCTTTGTATTCGGCGCGGCGGTGCTGCTCAGCGGCGACGCGGCGGCTTTTCTCGCCGTGAGTATCCCCGGCACAATTATAGTGGTACTCGTCAAGGGTATTCTCAGCGGACTGGCGGCAGGTATCGTGTACAAATTGCTTGAAAAAGCCAACAAAATCCTCGCCGCGACAACCGCGGCTGTCACCTGCCCGATTGTAAATACCGGTGTGTTCCTGCTGGGCTGTTTGGTATTTTTCATGGAAACCATCACCGGCTGGGGCGCCGCAATGGGCTTCGAAAACGTAGGCGCCTACATGATTTTCGGCTTGACCGGCGCAAACTTTTTGCTGGAGCTGGCAATAAATCTGGTGCTTGTACCGGTCATCACGCGGCTTATCCGCGTCGGCAAGCAATAAGCGCCACAATGCGCGGTACGCGTTTTAATAAAGCTTTAATTTCATAAATTGCGCTCTGTGTATACAGAGGGTGGGGCTACGCCCTATCGGAAAGGAATAACAAAATGACAACAGACAACTATCAAAGCCCATTTTCGACACGCTATGCAAGCAAGGAAATGCAGTATCTCTTTTCGCAGGATTTTAAATTCCGCACTTGGCGCAGGCTGTGGATTGCGCTGGCAAAGGCCGAAAAACAGCTGGGGCTCAACATTACCGACAGTCAAATCGAGTCCATGGAGAAATTCAAGGACGATATTAATTACGACGTTGCCGTTCAGCGCGAAAAAGAGGTTCGCCACGACGTTATGGCGCACATTTACGCCTACGGTCGTCAATGCCCCGACGCCGAGCCGATTATTCATCTCGGCGCCACCTCCTGCTACGTCGGCGACAACACCGATGTAATCATAATGAAAGAAGCGCTGATTCTTGTGCGCAAAAAGCTGGTCAGCGTGATTAAAAATCTTTCCACCTTTGCCAATACCTACAAGGCTCTGCCCTGCCTGGGCTACACCCATCTTCAGCCCGCACAG
>CAYWMF010000172.1:0-4304 GCA_964459175.1 uncultured Oscillospiraceae bacterium | reverse complement strand
CCCTCAGCTTACCGAGGATCGCAGAAAGGAAATTTCCAAGCAGGTTTCCAAGCTGGGCGAGGATGCAAAGGTTGCGCTCAGAAATATCCGCCGCGACGCAAACGACAAAATGAAGGACATGAAGAAAAAGAGCGAAATCACCGAGGACGAGCAGAAGCAGTGTGAAAAGGAAATCCAGGATTTGACTGACAAGTACGTTAAGAACGTAGATGCCGCCTGCGCCAAAAAGACCAAGGAAATAATGGAGATATAATTGATGCTTCGGCTTTTTAAGAAAAAAGAACAAAGTATTGCGGATCGTGCAATGCCGCGGCATGTGGGCTTTATAATGGACGGCAACGGCCGCTGGGCGAAAAAACGCGGCCTGCCGCGCCTGGCGGGTCATGCCGCCGGCGGTGCGGCTTTTAAAAAAATATGCGAATATTGCATAAATCGCGATATTTACATGATAACCGTCTATGCATTTTCTACCGAAAACTGGAAACGCCCGCAGGAGGAGGTAGAGGGATTGATGAAGCTTTTCATCGAGAATTTGCACGAAAGCCTTGATGTCAAGCGTGCCAAGGATATGGCGATAACCTTTATCGGCGACCGTTCGTTTTTTTCGCCTGAGATGCAGGAGCTGATGGCGCAGGTTGAAAAGAAGCACGAGCATTGCCCGAATAAAATGAATATCGCCATGAATTACGGCGGCAGAGCCGAAATTGTGCGCGCGGCACGAGAGCTTGCCGAAAGCGGCGAGGAGATAACCGAGGAAAGCATGTCGCGGCATATGTACACCGCGCATGGGCCGGATCCGGAGCTTATAATACGCACCGGCGGCGAAAAGCGGCTGTCGAATTTTATGCTGTGGCAGGCGGCATATTCGGAATTTTACTTCACGGATACGCTGTGGCCGGATTTCGGCGAAAAGGAGCTGGATGAGGCGTTGGACTACTTCAGAAGTGTTTCGCGCAGATTCGGCGGTATAAAAGAGGAAAGCAAATAGGCTTTATATTTTCTTTTTAACGAAAGGACCGTGATCGGTATGCTGACAAGAATAATCACCGCTGTTGTAGGGCTTATTGTGTTTCTTCCAATTATGTATTTTTCCGGTACATATGTTTTCGATGTGGCAATTGCCGCAGTCAGCGTTATAGCAATGTATGAGCTGTTGAGCTGTGTCGGCATGAAGAAAAGCATCGCCGTCGGCATACCGGTCTATGTGTATGCGGTGGCGCTGCCGCTTTATATCGAGGTGTCGTATAAGTATATTTATAACCTTTCGGTGCTGGTGATTCTCTGGCTTATGTTCACCTCCGTAATGTCGCACGGAAAATACGGTATGGAAAAACTGGCATCGCTGGCGTCGTTTTCGGTTTATGTTGTCAGCTCGTTTACCGGGTTGATACTTTTGCGGCGGCTGTCGGGCGGACAATTTATAATTTGGCTGGTATTTATCGGCGCATGGGTAACTGATACCGCCGCGTATTTTGTGGGTAGATTTTTCGGCAAGCATAAGCTTATTCCCGATGTCAGCCCCAAAAAGACGGTGGAGGGCGCTGTCGGCGGCGTTGTTTTTTGTACGGCGGCGTTTGTTTTGTACGGCTTTGTCATACAAAAATATTTTGACGGCATCAGTGCAAATTTGCCGGCGCTTGCCGCGGCGGGTGTGATAGCCAGCGTGGTTTCTCAGCTGGGCGACCTTGTTATGTCAAAACTCAAGCGCACCTACGATATTAAGGATTTCGGCAAAATTTTGCCGGGGCACGGCGGAATACTCGACCGCTTTGACAGCATTATCGCCGTTTCGGCGTTTCTTATGATAATAACCTCGCGGCCGGATATATTCCACCTTTTCAGAGTATTATAATCGAATTTGCGGCATATATTAATAAAGGATTTTTGAATTATGGAAAATAAAACTATCGCGCTGTTGGGCTCGACCGGCTCTATAGGCAAGCAGGCGCTGGAGGTTGCCGACGAATGCGGCTTTAAGGTTTCGGCGGTGTGTGCGAATTCCAACATAAAGCTGTTGGAGGAGCAGATACGTAAATACAAGCCCGCCTATTGCGCAGTGGGCGACGAAAAATGCGCCGCGGAGCTTAAACTTCGTGCGGCAGACACCGACGTCAGGGTGCTTGGCGGCTTTGAGGGCATTTGCGAAACGGCATACGAGTCAAAGGCCGATATACTGCTCAATTCGCTTATGGGCAAATGCGGCATACGCCCTACGCTTCACGCTATCGACAGCGGAAAAAATATTGCTATGGCTAACAAAGAGCCACTGGTTTGCGCGGGTGAAATCATACTTTCGCGCGCAAAGCAAAAGGGCGTGGAGTTTTTGCCGGTTGACAGCGAGCATTCCGCGATTTTTCAGTGCTTGTCGGGCGGCTTTAACAGCTACGACGCTATAAAAAGGCTTATAATTACGGCGTCGGGCGGTCCATTTTACGGCAAAACCCGCGCACAGCTTGAAAGCGTAACGCGCGAGCAGGCGCTGAATCATCCGACATGGAGTATGGGTGCGAAAATTACAGTGGATTCCGCTACCTTGATGAACAAGGGGCTGGAGCTTATCGAGGCGGTTAGGCTGTTCGGCGTACCGCAGGAAAAAATCGAAATCACCGTTCATCGCCAAAGCATCGTGCATTCGATGGTTGAGTTTTGCGACGGCTCGGTGCTGGCTCAAATGGGCAATCCCAATATGAAGCACTGCATTCAGTTCGCGCTGACCTACCCCGAAAGAACGCCGAGTCTTTGCCGTCCGTTGGACTTTAAAAGTGGGCTGAATTTGACCTTTGCGCCGCCGGACGAGGATACCTTTTCGCTTATAAAAACGGCGCGCCATGCTATTTCCGTCGGCGGTACGGCGCCATGTGTGCTCAACGGTGCCAACGAATGCGCCGTCGGGGAGTTTTTGAATGGAAAAATCGGATTTACCGATATTTTCGACCTTGTGAATTCGGTTTACGGCAGTATAAAGCCTGTTTTGAACCCAACGCTTGAGCAGATTGAGCAAGCGGATATTCAGGCGCGCGAAGCTGTTTTGTCGCTTATTAAGGAGTGATTTCGATTAACGTTATTATCGCCATATTATTTTTCGGTCTGCTGATATTATTGCACGAGGCGGGGCATTTTGCCGCCGCGCGTATCTGCGGCGTCGGAATAAACGAATTTGCCGTCGGCATGGGGCCGACGGTATTGTCGCATAAATCGGCAAAAAGCGGTACAAGCTTCAGCTTGCGGCTGCTGCCGATAGGCGGCTTTGTCAGCATGAACGGCGAGGACGAGGAGGGCGACCCAAGCGACCCGACGGCACTGTACAACAAAACCAAGCTTCAGCGGCTGTTTGTGTTTTCGGCGGGGGCGCTGACAAATATTATAACCGGCTTTATTGCGATGCTGGTGTTTGTGAGTTTACAGCCGGGCTACCCGGATACAACGATTTATTCGGTGGAAAATTCGGTGCTTGCCGAATACGGCGTCATGCAGGGCGATAAAATTGTAAAAATCGGCTCGAGAAACGTAAAAATCGCCGGAGATATTACCGACGAAATAATGCTTAGCGGCGCACAGCCGCTGGATATTACCTTTAAGCGCGGCGACGAGGAATTCACCGTCGAGGGCGTCAGGTTTGAAACAGTGACTCAAGACGGTGTGGAAATGGGCGTGTGCGATTTCAAGCTGTACGGTGTCCGCCGCAGCTTTGTGCAGATTATAAAGCAGACCTTTTATGGCTGTGTGGGCACAATACGGCTGATTTTCAGCTCGCTTTGGATGCTTGTCAGCGGGCGGTACGGCATGGAGGCGGTGTCGGGTCCTGTCGGCACGGTCGAGGTTGTCGCCGAAGCGGCGGCGCTGGGCTGGCAAACGCTGTTGTATTTTTTTGTGGTAATCAGCATGAACCTCGGCGTTTTCAACCTTATACCTTTTCCCGCGTTGGACGGCGGGCATATTCTTTTTTTGCTGATTGAGGCGATAATCGGCAGACCTGTCGGCAAAAAGGTAGAGGGAATTATTCATGCCGTCGGCTTTGCGCTGCTTATGGCGCTGATTGTCGCGGTGACATATAAGGATATTATGAAAATATTTTTTTAGGAGCCCAAAATGGAAACACGAAAAGTAAAAATCGGCAATATAACCATCGGCGGCGGTTCGAAAATCGCCGTTCAGTCCATGACAAATTCCGATACGGCGGATTTTGAGGCGACGCTTTCTCAGCTTAAGTCGCTTGAGGCGGCGGGCTGTGACATTGCCCGTTTTACCGTGCCGGATATGGACGCGGTGCGCAATATCGCAAAATTCAAGGAGCGGGTTAATAT
>CAYWMF010000171.1:0-4309 GCA_964459175.1 uncultured Oscillospiraceae bacterium | reverse complement strand
AGGTCCGAAAAGCATTTCGGCTTACAGTCAACCAGCATCTGACGGGTAAAGTCCGTGCCGAATTCCGGCAAGCCGAAGGTTCCCACCTCGCTGCCGATCTCCTCCGGCGTCACACCCAGCGCCTTGGTGCTGAGAAAAAGGCTCATAACCTCCGGGTCGCTCATGGGCACATCCAAAACATTCATGCCGGTGTAGCGCTCCAAAACCTTGTATTTTGTCGGAACATCATGGCCGAGTATGTCAAGCTTAAGTATGGTGTCGTGCAGATATTCAAAAGCAAAGTGCGTTGTAATAACGCCCGAATTTTCGTCCTCGGCGGGGTGCTGAATTGGTGTAAAATCGTAAATATCCTTATCGCGCGGAACAACTATAATGCCGCCCGGATGCTGACCGGTGGTTCTGCGTACACCGGTACAGCCGTTAACAAGGCGATCCTCCTCAACGCGTGAAATAACGGTATTATGGCTTTCGAGGTACTTTTTGACAAAGCCGTACGCCGTTTTGTCGGCAAGCGTGCCCAGCGTTCCGGCACGGAACACGTTTTCGGCGCCGAAAAGAACCTCGGTGTATTTATGCGCCTCCGCCTGAACATCGCCCGAAAAGTTAAGGTCGATATCCGGCGATTTATCGCCCTTGAAGCCCAAAAAGGTTTCAAATGGTATGTTGTGACCGTCGCGATACATCGGCTTATGGCAATGCGGACAGTCCTTCGGCGGCATATCAAAGCCCGAGCCATAGGCGCCGTCGGTAATAAATTCGGTGTGTTTGCATTCGGTGCAAAGATAATACGGATAAAGCGGGTCAACCTCGGAAATTCCCGCCATTGTGGCTACGAATGACGAGCCAACCGAGCCGCGCGAGCCTACAAGATATCCGTCCGACTCGCTTTTCGCCACAAGGCGTTGCGCTATGATATAAAGCACCGCGAAGCCGTGCTTTATTATGGCGTCCAGCTCGCGCTGCAAGCGGGTTTGCACGATTTCGGGCAAAGGGTCGCCGAATTTTTCCTTGGCATGCTTGTAGCACATTTCGGTAAGCTCTTCCTCCGCGCCCGGCATTTTTGGCGTATAGGTTCCCTTCGGTATCGGGCGCACATCCTCCACCATGTCGGCGACAATGTTGGTGTTGGTGATAACCACCTCACGCGCGGTCTGCTCGTCCAGATAGTCAAATTCCTTCAGCATCTCGTCGGTGGTGCGCAAATACAGCGGAACATCGCGATCCGCATCCGAAAACTTCATGCCCGCCAGCAAAATTTTACGGTAAATACCGTCGTTTTCACGCAGAAAATGCACGTCACCGGTCGCAACCACCGGCTTGCCCAACGATTTTCCGATTTCGATAATTTTCTTGTTTATTCGTATAAGCTCGTCTCTTCCGCTTACCTTGCCGTCCTCGATAAGAAACTGGTTATTGCCGAGAGGCTGTATTTCAAGATAATCGTAAAACGATGCGATATTCTTCAAATCGTCGTCGCTTTTGCCCTCCAAAACTGCTTTGTAAAGCTCGCCCGCTTCACATGCCGAGCCGATTATAAGCCCCTCGCGGTACTGCTCCAGCACAGTTTTCGGAATACGCGGATGGCGCCGATAATAATCAAGGTACGAAAAAGACACCAGCTTGTAAAGATTTTTAAGTCCGATGGTATTTTTTACTAATATTATTTGGTGATACGTCGGCAGCTTTTTGGGGTCCGCCTTAGCGCTCATGTTTTGCACCATTTCCGAAAGCGAGGTTATGCCCTCGGTTTTTAGCTTTTGAATCATTTTTTCGAAAACATGCGCCAGCATCTCGGCGTCGTCCTCGGCGCGATGGTGGGTGGCGTGCGGCAATTTATAATAATCCACCAGCTTTTCAAGGCTGTGGCGGTTGGTATCCGTATTGACATAACGCGAAAGTGCCAGCGTGTCAAGATAGGCATTTTCAAGCTTTTTACCGCATTCCTGCGCCGCCTGCTTCATAAATCCCATGTCGAAATTGGCGTTGTGTGCAATCAAAACCTTGTCGCCGACAAACTGCAAAAACATGTCCAGCGCCTGCTCGATCGGCGGCGCGTCGGCCACCATTTCATCGGTAATACCGGTTATATTGACGATTTCCTCAGGGATAGGTATGCCTGGGTTTACCAGCGTGTCGAACTTTTCCAGCACCTCGCCGCCCTTATAGCGCACCGCGCCGATTTCGGTAATGCGACAGCTGCGCACCGAAATACCCGTGGTTTCAATATCGAAAACCACGAATTCGTCCTCCTCCAAAAGTCCGTCGCCCTCGCCGTACAGCGCGCGGGCGGTATCGTCGGCAAAATACGCTTCAACGCCGTAAATAACCTTCATACCCAGCTTTTCCGCCGCCAGCATCGCCTGCGGGAACGCCTGAAGCGTTCCGTGGTCGGTTATGGCAACCGCTTTGTGTCCCCAATCGTGGGCTGTTTTTACAATAAGCTCGGGCGGTGTTGTGGCGTCCATGGTGGACATATTCGTATGTAAATGCAATTCTACGCGCTTTTCATCCGCCTCGTCCTTTTTGTATACCGGCTTAGCCGAATAAATCGCCGTCGGCCTGACAATCAGCTCGTTGTCGAATTTATCGCGGCCGGGCTTGCCGAAAACCAAAAGACAGTTGTCGCCGTCGGTAATATCCTTGGGGGTTGACAGCTTCTTTTTATTAGGGTCGATCTCCTCCTTGGGCGCAAAAAACTTCACATGCGCCGACGCGGCATCGTCCGTAAGCTTGACCGAGGCGATATATTTATCGCCGTTGCGGTTTTCGCGGAATTCATGCGCGAAAATCTTGCCGCAAAACATAACCGTCTGCGTATCGTCGCAAATCTGCGAAATCGGTATAATTTTCGAGGTGTTAAGCACCCGCATTTCCTTGCCGTACAACAGCTGTGCCTCCGACACGTCAAACGTCATGAAGCCGGAATGCACAATGCCGTCGTCCATAACCTCGAATTCCACCTCGGCTTCGGGGTTTTGCACCTTGAAAAACGAGCTGGGCTTATCCTCCCACGGCGGCTGATCATCGGCCGCCTGCGGGGTCGGCGGAACATAGGTATACTTCAAATCCTGCGGAATTTCGCGGTTTAAGTATTCCTCCATATTGAATTCTTCGGTGTTGACTATTTCAACCTTGACGTCCAGGTCGAATTCCTTTTTGATAATGCGGCTCAGCATATCCTGACAGCCGCCGCGATCCGGTAAGGTGGCATAGCCGTGCGCGCATTTTACAGTCAAAACGCCCTGCGAATACTCCGGCTCGGCGTCGTCGAAAAAGCCGTTTGCAAGAACGGTATTTCTGCCCAGCTCGATTATAAGCTGATCGTAATACGAAATATTGAACAGCGCCGACGGATAACGCGGAAATATGAAAACGGAATTCATATTATACGTTTCCTTGATCTCCTGCTCCAGCTTATAAAGCTTCTGCTTGGCTATTATTTTTTCGAATTTCAGGTCGATTTCCATGTTGCGCTTTTCTTTGTTGAAGCGAACGGAAAAATCCTTTATGCGCTCTATTACGTCCATGGCTGCCGCGCTTGGCGAAAGCTTGCTGAATTTTTCGAGAAAAGTCAATTTTTATTTCCTTATCTTTTAATTTTTTGCTTATTTGCAGAGGGCTTCGAGCTCCTCCAGCAATATCGGTATAATACGGTCGGCTTCGATTTTTCCGACAATCTCGCCCTTTTTGAAAAGCACCGCGTCGCCCGCACCGCCGGCAATTCCGACATCGGCCTCGCGCGCCTCGCCGGGTCCGTTTACGGCACAGCCCATAATGGCAACCTTTATTCGGCGCTTTGGCTTAAAGCCCCTTTCACGGACAATATCGCCGAATTTGTTGGCAATTTCGATAAGATTTATTTTGCATCTTCCGCAGGTCGGACAGGAAACCAGCTCAACACCGCTCTCTTTTATGCCCAGTGCCATAAGCAGCTCATTTGCGGCGCGTATTTCCTCGCGTATGTCGGCCGTCAGCGAAACGCGAAGCGTGTCGCCTATGCCGTCGCACAAAAGCGCGCCAATGCCCGCGCTGGATTTAACAAGTCCGCCGTACGCCGTGCCGGCCTCGGTAACACCGATATGTAAAGGATAATCGGTATTTTCGTGCAAAAGACGATTGGCCTTTATCATGGTTATAACATCGGAGCTTTTAACCGAAATCACAATATCGCGAAAATCGTACCGCTCCAGCATTTTCACATTGAGCATCGCGCTTTCGTACAGCGCTTCAGGGGTCGGACGGCCGTATTTTTCAAGTATCGGCTTTTCGAGCGAGCCGCCGTTAACGCCTATTCTTATCGGAATATTGC
>CAYWMF010000170.1:0-4316 GCA_964459175.1 uncultured Oscillospiraceae bacterium | reverse complement strand
ATGCACGATTTGTGCTACAGCGGAGGCGCGGAGGCGGGATATGCCTCGGCGAACGATCCGACCTACGGCTTATACGTCACGAAGTTTTGGGGCGATGAAAGCCTCAATTTCGGCTATCAGGTAAACCGCGGAACCGAAACCGTAAACGGCCTTTCGCACAGTGTAACGGACGGCGATTATGTCGATTTTTGCATTTACCAAAACGGCTTTAGTGACCTTGAAAGCTACACAAGATTCGACAAGCTGACAGAAAAAATCTACGTTGGCGGCAGTGTCGGGCTCACATTGGAGCAGGCCGGCTATGACGAAGATTGGAATATGGTATATTCCGCCTGCGAAGGCGCGACTATCACCGTAAACGGCACGGCAACCGAGCATGTGACAGGCGCCGACGGCAAAGCGGAGCTGAGCTTCGATACAGCCGGAAAATATATAATTTCGGCGACCAAAACGGAAACCGTCGATCGGCAAACCGTCACGGCGATCACCGCGCCGATTTGCGTTGTTACGGTGGAAAAGCTGCCCGACACGGTGATAACCGTGCCTAGCGACGTCGAGCTTTACGTTGGATACAAGGGCAAAACACACTTTATCCCCTTTACCGAAATGAAGCCGAGCCTCAAGCTCGAAAACGGCGATACAACCTCATATTATTTTGATTTAACAACAAAAACAACCTACAATTACCGCGTATCGAGTGACAAATACGCAACATACGCCGGAACCTTTGTAAAAACGAACGATTTTAAGCTTGACATAACCGAAGAAATGCTGAACGCGGACGGCAAAACCAAAGCCACCATCGACCGCGACACAGCCTCCAACAGCAAGCAAAATGTTGCGGACATATATATCAACATAAATCCGCAGGGTCACCTTAAATTAGCCAAGGGCGACACCTACCGAATTGTCAACCTGCGCAACTGGGAAGCCATTAACAATTCGGGCACCAACTACTTTATCGAGCCGGACTATCACTATGCGGTAATCGACGAGAATTCACAGCCGTCCGAGGTTGTAAGCATAGATGAAAGCGGCGTTATAACCGCCAAAAACGAGGGCGTCGCCATAGTTCTTGTAACCTACGATGCAATGAATGTCAATTTCGGCTCGGGCGCATCCTTCTACGGCGCTATCTGGCCGGAAAACACCGGTGTTTTTGTTGTTTCGGTCGGCGATGAGCCGAACGATGCCGACGGCATTAAAACCGGCATGACAATAAACGAGGGCAAAAACCCCGTCACCGCAAAGCTTTCCGGCGATGCATTGGACGCAGAGCTGGATGTAATATACTATATCGGCGAGAGCGGAAGCTACACCTTTACGCCCGAAACGCAAGGCCTGACGGTTTCGGTTGCACAGCCAACCGTCGGCACGGCAGTCACCTATAACGGCTTTGAAAGCGTTTCAAAGAATGCCGACGGAAGCTTCAGCGTGCCGCTGAAAACCGGTCGAAATATAGTAAAGCTTGAAAAGGACGGCAAAGCGGAATATCAGATAATCACCGCAAAAGCCGTCAACATTACCATAAACAATTCTCAGCCGGTCGAAGCGGGAAACGAAATAAGCATAGTATTTGACAAGCTGTACCACCCTGCCAACAAGCTGGCAGGCGTATACAACATGAACGCCGTGGCGATGTACACAAATGTATCGGCCAACGAGGGCAAGATTATCGGCGGATTGTCGGCGCAGTACAACTTTGCCAACTCCGACGCCGCGCAGAATGTTGCAAACATACTCAAGGAAAAAAATTTTTGGGGCTCGATAACCTACCAAAAGGAATCGGCGCTCAGCGTGCCGACGGATTATCCGTATGACACCTTCACGCTTTCCGGCGGTGCGTTTTATGTATCCGGCTTCGGCGATATGTACGGCAACCACCGACTGGTGGACTACATAGTCGGCAAGGACCCCAACACCAAAGCGGCAACACGTCTGGCATTTTTGGGCAAGCTGCCGGACATTGAAATTCCCATCGTGGCGACAGATGCCGAATTAGCTTCAATTACGCCGGATTTGACCAATGTCAAAACCGACTGCTATGCAGGCGACGCATTTGACACCACAGGCCTTATCGTTACGGCAAATTATGCCGACGGTGCAACGCAAATTGCCACGAATTACACGGTTGAGCCGAAAATATTAAGCACCGACACCAAAAAGATAACCATCAGCTACAGAGGAAAAACAGCCGAAATCGAAGTAAACGTAACAGCTCCGCAGGTAACGGCCATCGAGGTTACCAACAAGCCCGTCAAGACGAACTACAAGGCCGGCAGCACCTTTGACCCGACCGGTATGATTGTTACCGCGATCTATGAAAATGGTGTTAAAAAGCCGACAACCGACTATTCCTACTCCCCTAACCGCGTTTTGGAAGAGAGCGACAAGGAAATAGTTATCACCTATATCGGAAGTGACAAAGCGGACGATTTGTCGGCGATAAGACTGCCTATAAGCGTAACGTCATCAAGCTCCGGCGTAGTTAAAAGCACCATCACGGTATACTTTACGCTGTACGGCGACACAAAGCACGGCACACCCGCTTCAAGCGCGCAAACCCACACAATGTCGGCGAAAAACCTGGAAACCTGGATTGAAAGAACAGCCGTAACGCTGGACAAGGGCAGCTATGCCATCGACGCGGTGGCAACGGCGCTCGGAATTGCCGGTATCCCATATCAAAACGAGAACAACTACATAAGCTCGATAAAAGGTCTGGCAGAGCTGGATAACGGTGAGCTTTCGGGCTGGATGTACACACTCAACGGCAAATATCCCAGCCTCGGCGTAAATGAGCAGGAGCTCAAAAACGGCGATGCGCTGGTATTCCACTACACCGACGACTACACGGTTGAGAAAACTTCGTTTTCCGGTTCGAGCAGTATTGTAATTTCGGATACCACGACCTACACGGTTAAATTCGACACCAACGGCGGCACCGCCGTAAAGGCTCAAGCAGTCGAGCGCAATTCTTTTGCGGCTGTTCCGACGACGCCGACCAAGGAGGGCTACACCTTTGAGGGCTGGTTCACCGACAAGGCGCTGAAAAAGGAATACGATTTTGCATCAAAGGTTACAAAAAGCTTTACGTTATACGCGAAATGGACGGAAATCGTCGAGCAAGAGCCCGCTGCCCCGAGCTTTACAAGCGAAACCTTCAGCGACGTTGCGGAGGACGACTGGTTCTACGAGGCGGTTAAATACGTGTTTGAAAACGAGCTTATGCAGGGCACCGGCGAGGGCTTTGAGCCTAATGTCAACCTGACACGAGGTATGCTGGTGACAATTCTTTACCGACTTGAAGACGCCGACGAGCAGTACACCGACAGCCTGTTTGAGGACGTCTCCGACAGCGCATGGTACGCCGAAGCGATAGCTTGGGCGAGCGCAAACGGCATTGTCAACGGCATGAGCGAAACGCTGTTCATGCCCGACGATGATATCACGCGCGAGCAAATGGCGCTGATATTCTACCGCTACGCAAAGTACAAGGGCTATGATACCGAAATCACCGCCGACCTTGCGCAGTTTGAGGACAAGGACGACGTTGAGGACTGGGCGCTGGACGCCATGAAATGGGCCAACGCGACCAAGCTTATAAACGGTCTCAGCGAAACACTGCTGTCGCCCAAATCATCGGCAACAAGAGCGCAGGCGGCGACAATTCTTATGCGCTTTTGCGAAAGCATAGCAAAGTCTGCATTTTAAGTCTTCCCCTTGACGCGCGAGGTCGATAGGTAGGACATATATATCAAAATCCATTTCTGTCGCTTCGTACTTCTATCCGACTTCTCGCTCACTTGAATTATTACGGGCGGCTGTCAAGCCGCCCATAACCAAAAGGTATATAATAATGAAGAAAATTTTATCAATACTGTTTTGTCTTCTTATAATTACGGCTTCTGCCGCGGCGCAAAGCGACATTACCGTTCCGATGACCGTTACGGCAAAATATTTATATCAAACAGTTTCAAGCCCCGCAGTCGGTTCGGTCGGCGGCGAATGGGCGATTTTGGGCTTAGCACGGAGCGGCGTGCAGGTTCCGAACGGATATTACGAAAATTATTATAAAGACGTCGAAAAATACGTTGCCGAAAAAAACGGAATATTACACGAAAAAAAACACACCGAGTATTCGCGGGTAGCCTTGGCGCTGACGGCTATCGGCAAAAATCCCGAAAATGTCGGTGGCTACAATCTTATCGCGACGCTTCTTGACTATGACCGAACGGCGAAGCAGGGGTTAAACGGCGCAATATGGGCGCTTATCGCGCTGGACAGCGGAAATTACGGCAACATGGAAATAAGAG
>CAYWMF010000169.1:0-4384 GCA_964459175.1 uncultured Oscillospiraceae bacterium | reverse complement strand
CGTTCTCACGACTTTCTCGACAGTCAAAAGCCTGCCGCGGATTTCGCGGCAGGCTTCAGTGTGTCGATAAAATATCGACACACTGCCGGACTTTCGAAAAGGCAGGGAGATTTTGTTGAAGCGAGTCTGTCGGCGTACAATGGTACGATAGGACTCGCTTCGACAAAAAGCATACAACGGCGCGCAATATTCGATGTATTGTGCGCCGTTTATAAATTATTACGTACTTTATATTAGTATTTTCTTCTCTTATTTATGTGCGCTCTCACGACTTTCTCGACAGTCAAAAGCCTGCCGCGGATTTCGCGGCAGGCTTCAGTGTGTCGATAAAATATCGACACACTGCCGGACTTTCGAAAAGGCAGGGAGATTTTGTTGAAGCGAGTCTGTCGGCGTACAATGGTACGATAGGACTCGCTTCGACAAAAAGCATACAACGGCGCACAATATTCGATGTATTGTGCGCCGTTTATAAATTATTGCGTACTTTATGTTAGTATTTTCTTTTCTTATTTATGTGCGCTCTCACGACTTTTTCGACAGTCAAAAGCCTCGCAGTTTTATTCTGCGAGGCTTTTTTCAATATCAAATCAAAGCGCCATTATTCCGGCGGACGAAAGTATATACATTGCTACAAATATCACGCTCAAGGCGGCGGCGCCGACAAACAGCCCGAACGGGCGCTTTACTTCGTCGGGGCTTCCAACCTTTTTAACAGTAAAGTATTGCAGTAAAATCGAAACCGTAATAAGCACCAGACCTATAACGTCGGTGAGCAGTGAGGGCTCGATAAGCGTAAGACCGGCGACGATAAGAATAATTCTCTGCCACCAGCTGATTTTGGTGTACATGTAGCCTTCCATTCCGGACGACAGCGCGAATATACCCGCAAGCGAGGTAATGATAATCTGGACAACCTGAAGCGGCTGTACCGCGAAAACCAAACCCGAACCGGTAAGGCTGGGATCAACCAACAGCATCGCCGGGCTGTATGCGAATATGTATGGAATTATAAACGCCGTTATTGCAAGTCGCGTCGCCGTGACACCGGTTTTCAGCGGATTACTCTTTGCGATAGCCGAGCCTGCATAAGCCGCCAGCGCGACCGGCGGGGTAATGTCCGCTACAATACCGAAATAGAATACGAACATGTGCGCAGCCAAAAGCGGCAAGCCCATTTCGGTAAGAATCGGTGCGGTGATGGTTGCCATGATAAGGTAGTTCGCGGTGGTGGGAACGCCCATACCCAGCACGATGCAGGCCGCCATTGTCAGGAACAGCGCAATGAACAGATTGTTGTGAGCGATCGGAACAATAATATTGATAAGTGTCGAGCCAAGGCTGGTCAGCGTTACAACGCCGGCAACAATACCCGCAAGACCGCAGGCAAGGCAAACGCCCATCGTGTTACGCATACCGGTTTCCAACGCATCCATAGAAATCAAGCCGGATTCGCGCGTGTTTTTGCCGAGCAGCGCCATCACAATATACACAAGACCTGCGATAAGCGCCATATCCTCTGTCTTAAAGCGCATAATCACGCCGACAACAAACACAACAACCGGTATTGCCAGGCGAACCAGCCCGATAATATCGGCCTTGGCGTCCTCGCCCTTTTTGTACTTCGAAATCAGCCCTACCGCGTCGGTCACCAGCATAATAGCCAGCGTCGTGATAATAGCCATGCAGGCGGACATTGCGGCGGTTTTGCCGAACGACATGAGCGCCACAAGCACGATAATCGGCAGGAAAAGATAGCCTTTTTTCGCGATAAGCTTAAAGAAATTCGGGATGCTTTCCTTCGGCAGGCCTCTGAGCCCCAGCTTTTTGGCCTCGAAGTGAATCATCATAAATATACCGGTGAAGTAAAGCACCGCCGGGAGTATTGCCGCAACGGCGATAGCAACATACGGAACGCCGGTTATTTCAGCCATAAGGAACGCCGCGGCTCCCATGATAGGCGGCATAATCTGTCCGCCGGTAGAAGCGGCGGCTTCAACTGCGGCCGCAAATTCAGGCTTATAGCCGATTTTTTTCATAACGGGAATGGTAACGCTTCCGCTACCGACGGTATTTGCAACCGAGCTTCCTGAATACATACCCTCCAGCGCTGAAGAAATAACCGCAACCTTAGCCGGTCCGCCCGAGGCCCAGCCCGCAACGGAGTTTGCAAGATCGACAAAGAATGTGCCTATACCGGTTTTTTCGAGGAACGCGCACAAAATAATAAAGAACACGATAAAGGTCGAGCAAACATTGAGCGGTGTTCCGGGAATACCGTTGGTGGTATAAAACAGATTGTAAAGTATGGAATTAAGCGATTTGCCGTACGCAAAAGCATAAACGATAAATCCGCCCGCCACAAAAAGTATCGGCAAGCCCACCGCACGGCGGCACAGCTCGAACAGAAAAACTATACCGATAATCGCCATTATCTTATCAAGATCGGTTATAGCGACGGCACGATTGGTAATATCACGAAAATTCAGCGCGTAATAAAAATACGGCATACTGCCCGCTACAGCGAAAATAAAGTCATACCACGGGATAAAATTATGTTTTTTGGTCTGATTTTTATACAACGGATAAATAAGAAAGCCCAAAAACATGATAATGCCCATGAAAGCGGACATTCTGACCTGCTCCGGCAGGGTAAAAAAGCGTGTTCCGAAAGTAAATGCCGCAAATATCAAAAACAGCGCCTTTATTATCTTGCTCGACACGCCGCTGAACTGACGGACATTCGACTCGCGGTCGAATTCCGCCATAAGCTCCTCGGCGGTTTTCGTCGGCTCGTTTACATTAATGTTGTCTGTCACAGTGATTCCTCCTGATACGCTAATTGCGCAACTCAAATGCGATATGTGCGTTTTTACCGCACAGCTCCGTCAAATTTAACTCTTGTCCGTCAATATACAGTATATGGTCGTACACCGTCGAAACAATGTACTTCACCTTGTCGAACACAATATTAAAACCCGACACCACCATATTCCCCTCGCTGTCGTATTCCAGCGTCTGCCCCTCGCCGATTTCTGTCTGCACACCCGCCCCAAAAGCGGAATATACCGTTCGGTCAACCACAATTCGGCCGCCGCGGATAGCAAAAACATCCTTGACCGGGCTTTGGTTCACGGAATGTATAAATTCAACGGCAAATTCGTCCCCTTCCGCCATGCGAAAGGTTTTGTACACTTGGCCGCTTTGTGTATTGTACAGCACCAGCATTTCCGTTTTCGAAAAAAACAGCGCCGTACAAACTGCGGCAGCCGTAATCGCAGCAATTGCAATTACGGCTGCAACAAGTCTTTTTTTCATGTATTATTCGGCGATAACACCGATTTCCTTGAAGTACTTGAGAGCGCCTGCATGGAAAGGAACCACTGCGGGAATACCCTCTACCGCCTTTGTGCTGTCAAGCTCTGCGCCCTTAGCGTATGCGGCGGCGATTTCCTCTTTGTTTTCGAAAATAGCCTTGGTAATTTCGTAAACGGTGTTTTCGGAAAGATCCTTGTCAACGATATAGGTTGCCATAACCGCAACAGTCTTAACATCCTCGGTCATGCCGTTATAGGTTCCGGCAGGAATGGTCTGCTGTGTGTAGAAGCCGTACTGCTCGGAAAGAGCGGCAAATTTGTCGTCATCAACCGGAACTACGGTGATAGCATTGCTCATTGCAAGGTCGGTGATAGCGGTTGTGGGAATACCCGCAACGCAGAAGAATGCGTCGATCTTATCATCCTTGAGAGCGTCGGCAGAGGGACCGAAGCCGAGGTTCTGCTTCTGAATGTCATTTTCAATGTCGATGCCGTAAGCCGCCAAAACCTGCTTTGCGTTGAATTCAACGCCGCTGCCGGCATCACCGACAGAAACACGCTTGCCCTTCAGGTCGCTGACGGAAGCAATTCCGCTGGACTTGGAAGCAATAATCTGACAAATTTCGGGGTACAGTGTTGCAACTGCCTCGAAATCCTGAGTCTGTGCGCCCTCAAAAAGGTCGGTTCCGGTGTAAGCATAGTACATAACGTCGTTCTGGACAACCGCCATGTCAGCCTCACCAACCTGGATAAGCTGAATGTTGGCTTTGGAAGCGCCGGTGGACTGAACGTCGAACTTGATGCCGGTCTTTGCCTGAAGGATCTGACCCATTGCCATGCCGTAAGCATAGTATGTGCCGGTGTTGCCGCCGGTCGCCAAAACTATTTTATCAGCCAGGTCGTTGTTCTGTTCCTCACCGTCAACTACGGCAGGATCGTTGTTGCAGGCAACCAATGCAAACGAGCAAAGGATTGCGAGCGCGAGCAGGGTAAGTAAAAGCTTTTTCATTTTTTGTTCTCCTTGAAAAAAATTTTGTTTTGTAAGTCTATACATTTAATATTATAGT
>CAYWMF010000168.1:0-4391 GCA_964459175.1 uncultured Oscillospiraceae bacterium | reverse complement strand
AGCAAAGAGTCGGCATCGCGCGAGCCTTTGTTTCAAAGCCCGCGGTAGTCTTTGCCGATGAACCGACCGGAAACCTTGACTCCAAAACCACCGACGAAATTATGAAAATAATGCTGGATGTTGCCGGCGGGGCAGGGCAGACGCTTATCATAGTTACCCACGACCGCGATATTGCTTCATATGCGGACAGAGTCCTGTTTCTGTTCGACGGTCGAATAACCTGCGATATGAAGCTTGACAAGGCGGCGTATTCGTCCAGAGAAGAACTTGTAAAGCATATACAAGATGTTTTTGACAGTGAAAAGCAAAAAATCAACGAGAAAAAAATTATTAACGAGGTGCGAAATGAGAATGCGGTGCAGTAAGTTTTTTATATCAATTTTATCTTTTTTTGTTTTATTTTCGGTTTCGGCTTTTGCCGTTGATGTGGTCGGTGATATTACCTATGCGCCGTCTGTCCCGAACGACCCCAATGTAACCATAATTGCAAACACGCAGGTACCGGTATTTAAAGCCGGTGAAAGCGCCGTCCTCGAAATTCCTGTTAAAACCACCTCCATCTACACGGCGTTCGATGTTGTGGGTCACATAACAAATCCCTTGGACGAATTGCCGTTTGAGCTCGAAAGTATCTCGCCGCTTTCCAAACCGATACAAATTTTCTTCGATATTCCGACCAAAATCACCTACAATATATATGTTCCGGCCGATACATTGTCCGGCATATATCCCATCAATATCGACATAAGCTACGGAGATATGTACAGCTCAAGCTATAACAAAAGCCTTGTGTTTTACATAAAAATCGAAAACGGCTCGTTTGACGGCTCAAATCTCGATTATCTGGTTGTCAGCGATTATTCCGTACCCGATACGGTGGAAAAGAATTCGAGTTTCAACGCCGAAATCGAGCTAAAAAACATGTCGGGCGTTAAAATCAATAAGGCCTCGGTTGAAATAGTTCTGCCCGCCGGCATTAATGTTTCGAATGATACGGCAATAAAGGGCGGCGCTTTTTCCAAAGGCGATATGGTTAAATTCAAATACGCTTTGCGCACATCGCAAAATGTCGAAAGCGGCAATTTACCCATAGTTTTCAAGGTAACTGTATACGATAAGGATAATATCACGGCTCTTCAGGAATTTTCCTTTAATTCCGTCGTTACCGTTCCGGATGACAGCTACAATTATAATCCGTCGCTGGAAATAGCCGATATAGCCGTTCCGGCTCAGGTCAAGCCGGGTGAAGAATTCGTGGTATCCGTCGTTTACAAAAACACCGGAGACTGTGAGCTCAGATACATTAAGGCGGATTTAACTGCGAACACTTCGTCTGATACCTTTATAAACAAGTCCGCAACGTCGGTTCTGATTCAAAGCCTCGCAGTGGGTGAAAGCGTTACCAAGGAATATACTTTTTCCGCTTCCGAAAAGGCAAAAGGCAACTTTTATTCGCTGGATTTCAGCGCTACGGCAAAATACGATGTTTCTTCCACCGAGGAGGGGGAAATCACCGCAAAGCAATACAGCGGCTTTTACATTGTGCGTGAAACCGAAGCGGCTGTTCCGTACACAATTTCCGATATAACAATTGCGCAAACCGCCGTCGCAGGCGAGGAGCTGTCGCTCAAATTCAATGTAACCGTAAATTCCTATGCCGAAGCTCTTAAAATCGAGGCCGCCATACCGACCGGATTGATCAACACAACTCCATCGGTATTTTGGTACGATGCCGCCGAGGCAGGCACGGTTTTACCCATAGAGGTAAAGCTTATGTGCAGTGACGATGCGGCAGAGGGATATGCAAACATAAAGCTCAGCCTCAGCGCACAGGATAAAACCGAGGTATATCAATATACCGGAGTTTATATTGAGGGCAATTCCGCTTCCAAGGCATACTACAGCATTTCCGATATAGTTATTCCGTCAACGGTTGATGCAACCGGCCGAGCCGAATTCGAGCTGTCCTTTACCGTTACCTGCCTGAACGCAGATGACGAGGACGTTACAATTGATGTTGTACTGCCTACGGGCATTGTCAATCGCTCGCTTTCGAAATTCTACATCGGCGACATGAAAAAAGACGAAAGCGTTACCAAAACCGTAACACTGTTTGCAGCCGACAGCGCTGTTGACGGCTTTGCAAATATCGAAATCGCGGTTTCTTCCAAAAACACCGAAAAGCTCGGCCAATACACCGGTATTTATGTTCATAACGAAGAGCTTGACAAGGACGACATGCCGGTTGTTATAATCGACGAATACGATTACGGCAGTGAATATGTCAATGGCGGCTCGACCTTCCCGCTGAGACTGAAATTTTTAAACACCAGCCTTGCCGGCAGTGTCAAGGACTTAAAGATAACCTTGACCTCCGACGAGGACGGAGTTTTTACGCCTGCCGCCAGCAGTAACACCTACTTTATTCAAAATCTCGATCCGGGTAAGGACTGTGTATGGCAGCTTTATATGCAGACTAAATCCGATATTCAGCCGCAGTCCTACGGACTTGTTATAAACATTTCTTATAAGAATGAAAACGGCACCGAAAAATCAGCTGTCGAAACTCTTACCATACCGATACGCCAGGAGCTTCGCTTCAACATAAGCGACCTGCCGGTATTTAACGATATTTCGATGAACGAGGATGCAATACTTACGCTTAACTGCGCAAACCTCGGCAAGAGTACGGTATATAATGTGCTTATCAAAATTCAAGGCAACATGTCCTGCACGGAATACGAGATTTTTGCCGGAAATATTGAAGCCGGCAAGGGCTATTCAAAGACCGTATACCTTACACCGATGATGGAGGGTATGCAAGAGGGCACCGTTACATTCCAGTACGAGGACGCCGACGGCGTTGTTATGAGCGAAGAAAAGAGCTTTTCCTTCAACGCTTACAATATGGAAAGCAATATGACCATGATGCCTATCGAAGATGATTTCATGATGGGCGAGGAGCCGATTAAAGAAGAAAGCACACTTCCGTCATGGTTCTGGTATGCCGTAATCGGCGGCGGTATAGTGGTTTTGGGCGTTGCGGTTATAATAATCGTAAAGGTAAAAAAGAGCAAAAAGGACGAAGACGATGAGGATTAAAGATATTATTTCCATGTCGCTTCATAATCTGTTCCGCCGAAAAATCAGAACGCTTCTCACAATAACCGGAGTTGTTGTCGGAGCGGCGGCCATAATCGTTATGATAAGTCTCGGCATAGGCATGAACAAAAGCCTTGACGATACGATTGCCGAAATGGGCGATTTGACGGTAATAGAGCTCAACACATACGCCTATACCATAGATGACGACGGAAATTATGAGGACAAACGCAACGTACTGGACGACGCTCTCATCGAAAAAATTAAGAAAATGGACGGCGTCGCGGCTGTTTCACCGTTTATCCAGATATACGAAAACAAAATCACCGCAAACCGTATATACGAGCTCAACGGCCAGTCGGTTTACGGCGTAGACCCCGAGGCGCTTGAAAAATTCGGCTATGAGCTGGATTACGGCGAGTTCCCCAAAAAGGGCGATTCTTTTCTACTTTTTGGCACCGACACGTATTTCAGATTCAGAAACCCAGATAAACCGATTGTCAATTACTACAAAGAGTTCTACTACGACGACGGAACTCCCAAGCCCTCAAAGGTTGACGTTAAAACAGCCAAAATATATTTGTCCGGCTACAGCTGGAATAGGGAACGCGCCTACAATTTCAAAAAATACCGAATTGACAAGGTCGGTATAATGAAAGCGGACGATAACGACTGGATGACACAGTACTGCATTTTTGCCGATATCGAAACAGTCAAGAAAATTTCCAAAGAAAATGCAAAGGCCAATAACGAACGCTACAATTCAGACAGTCAGTACGAAACAATCAAAATCAAGGCCGAAAACATTCAGGCCGCCGAACGAATTCAAGAGGATCTAAAGGAGCTCGGCATTACCACCTACGGTCTTTCGGATATGCGTGCAAGTATGCAAAAGCAGCAGGGAACATTACAGATGATCCTCGGCGGTATCGGCGCCATGTCAATGATAGTGGCGGCGATAAGCATTGCAAACACAATGATAATGTCCATATATGAGCGCACCAAGGAAATCGGCGTCATGAAAGTGCTGGGCTGCAAGCTTTCAAACATTAAAATGATGTTTCTTATCGAATCCAGCACCATAGGCTTTATCGGCGGAGTTTTCGGAGTGGGGTTGAGCTATTTGGCCTCATATCTTATGAACAAATTCATGAGCGGGTCGTCGCTCGGTGCTACAAGCAACTGGGGCATAACCACCGAAAGCGCGGTTTCGATAATACCGCTCTGGCTGGTTTTGCTGTCGGTTATCTTTTCAACAATTGTCGGCCTTGTTTCAGGCTATCTCCCGG
>CAYWMF010000167.1:0-4396 GCA_964459175.1 uncultured Oscillospiraceae bacterium | reverse complement strand
AATCGGGATTGCAATGAGTATCAAAAGCGCGGCGACAATGGTACGATGTGTGAGACTTTTGCTCGGGGCATGCTCGTAAACCTCCTTGACACCAAGCTCCTTTTGCGGCAAAAAGCATATAAAGCAGGCGGCAAGCTCGACATACAGCGCTATTTGAAACGCCGAATCAAACGGCACATTCGGAAAGAAATGCGAAATCGCGGCAGTTATAACAAAGCATAGCGCAAAAATCAAGCCCAAAGCAATTCGCTTGACTGAGATTTTGCCTTTTTTCGGCTCGGGTTTATTCTCGTCGCTTGTCGGCAAGCTGAAATCCGCCATCGGCTCACGCACCCTTTTTGGCGGCTCGACACCACAGGCGCGAATTATATCGTCGGCAAGCACCGCCTCGGCAAGCAGTGAACGCGCCATTCGGTTGGCGGCGGTGGTGTAAAAGCTCTTGCCGGCAAAAAATTCCCTCGGCTTTCCGCAGGAGGCGATGCTTCCGTCAAAAAACAGTGCACAGCGATCGGCGTACTCGGCGCAAAATTCAATATCGTGTGAAACCATCACAACGGTGACGCCGTTTGAGGTCAAATCAAATAATATATCGGCAAAAATCCGCTTGAAATGGGCATCTAAACCCTTTGTTGCCTCGTCTAAAAGCAGTATTTTGGGCTTTTTCAAGAGCACCTTTGCCAGCGCGGCACGCTGCTGCTCGCCGCCGGATAGATCGTATGGGTGGCTTTCGAGCAGTCCCTCGATTCGGCAAAGCGCCGCGGTGTTCTTGATAAGCCGGCGCTTTTCTTCGTCGTCCGCACGACTGTCGTTCAGCGCCTCCATAAGGTCGAGAAGCACTGTCTTTTTGACAAAAAGGCTCTGCGGATTTTGCGGAAGTACGCTTAAAACCTCACTGTATAAGCCTTTGACTTTGGAAATTTTCTCACCGTTTATATAAATTTCGCCGCGATACGGAGTATTAAGCCCGCCCAAAAGCGATAAAGCAGTGGTTTTTCCGGTTCCGTTGCCGCCGACTATCGCAAAAATTTCGCCGATGCCGATTTTGACATTCAGCCCTTTGATAACATCGGGTAGATTTTTTTCGTATTTGAACCAAACCTCCCTTGCCTCAATGGCAATATCGCGCGGTACGTTCTCCCTCGGTTTCGGTATACGCGCGGCGTCGAGCGGGCGGCGCGCAGCATAGTTTTCCAGCCACAGCCTGCCCTCACGAACGGTGAGAGGACAATTTGCGCCGTCCTCGACCGCGTTATATACCTTAATCGGCGTCGGAAGCGCCGCCTGCATTTCATGATTTTGCTCTTTTAATATTTTTCCGACCGCTCTCGGTTCCGCGTCGGCGATTATCGCGCCGCCATCCATGACAATAACCCTGTCCGAAATCAGAAAGGCCTCTTCAAGTCGGTGCTCCGACAGTATAACCGTCGTTCCGAGCTCACGGTTAATTTTTTCGAGCGTGTTCAAAAATTCGTTCGCGGCGATGGGGTCAAGCTGACTTGTCGGCTCGTCGAGTATCAAAACGCTCGGTTGCATCGCCATAACCGAAGCCAGGCTCAAAAGCTGCTTTTGCCCGCCGGAAAGCTCGGTTGTTTTTTTGTAAAACCAGCTCTCTATGCCGAAAAACGATGCCATTTCCGCTACACGCGCCCGAATTTCCGACGTCGAAAGCCCTAAGCTCTCCGCGCCGAACGCAAGCTCGTGCCACACCTTGTCGGTCACAATTTGATTTTCCGGGCTCTGCATTACAAAGCCAATCTTTTCCGACTGAACCCGCGTGTCGATTTCACCTAAACGCTCGGACATAAAATATATTTCGCCCTCTGTTTGTCCGTGCGGCGCAAGAATCGGCTTTAAAAGCCGCAAAAGCGTTGTTTTTCCACAGCCTGATTTGCCGCAAAGCGTTATGAATTCGCCTTGATTTACGGTTAAATTTATGCTTTTCAGCGCTTTTTGTTGTCTGTTCGGGTACGAAAAGCTCAGCCCTTCGATTTTATACTGCTCCATTTTTTCACCTCCCACAGTTCGATTATCAGCGGATAAGCGCACAATATGCCGTATGCCGCAAAGCAAATTATACTTTCGAGAGATATCTTGCTCATCTTTAAGCTCGGAAAAAATCCGAAAGACATTTTTCCGTCGATTCCGCCGTACAGCACGATACCGCCCGACAGCAATATGCCGATAAGCGCAAATTTGTCCCGTCGGTCAAAGCGGAAAACCGAAAACGCCGTCCGCCCCTTTAGCCCATAGCCGCGCGCACGCATGCTGTCCGCCGTTTCAATTGAATTTTCCAGCGCCCAGCTAACCATCGCCGACAGTATTGTGAGACCGTTTTTTGCTTTTTTGACAAGGTTCGGGCTTGACATATCCTTTCCGATACATTTTTGCGCGCCGATAATGACCTTCAGCTGTGCCGCAAACCGCGGCACAAAGCGCAGAACCATCGAAAATATCAGTGACAGCGACGGCAGAATTCTGCCGAATAAATATATTATTTTATCGCTTGTCATAATATCGTTACAGCACGAAAACCATAATATAACGCTTGCCAGCATCACCGCCGCCGCCGCACCGTACACCGTCGATTCCAGCGTTAGCGGATTCGAATCGGCAAGATAGGTAATGACGGTAACGCCTTCGTGATTGAAAAGCGGATTGATAAGCGCTGTGACAATAACCGTCGGAACAAGGTAAACAAGGCTTCTTTTAACTGCCCTTGCCCCGCCGAGCATGGATGAATATATAAACGAAAATACAAGCGATATGCAAAGGCAAATCGGATGCATGAAAAACATCGAAAAGCCTATTACCAGCACAAAATATGTGAAGCTTATTATCGGATGATATGCTTTCAATTCATTCATTTTCATTTTGCTCCGCTGAAAAATTCTTGCCGACGTCCTTGCCCAAGTCGCAGGTGTACACAAATTCGACCACGTCGCCCTCGCAAAGCGTATAGAGCGAACAGCCGTAATTCGGAAATATGCCGTTGACGCTGTACATCCATCCCGAAAGCTCGCCGCAGTCAAATTCGTACAGATTGGCTATGCCCTCGATATAGGCGCTGTTGTACATCGGTGTGTTGACAAACTCCATATGAATTTTATTTTGCTTCATTTCGCGCAGCAGCACATCGAAAACGCTTTCACCCTCAGAAAAAGCCACGGACTTTTCGGGAAAAATCACGCCGTCCGACGGAACGATTTCACGCTTTTCGGGCTCAAGGCTTTCGAGATTTTCAAGTATCGTGTCACAGCGCACCGTCAGTGTGCAGTGCATCGGCGCGTCATAAGCATTGTTTTTTTGATTTGCACATATGAAAATAATCACGGCCGCCGCAATAATAACAGCGGTAAGCAGTATGATTTTGTATTTTTTGATAAAGTTCACAATAGCTCTGCCTCTCGTAGCATATTATAAATTATTTGCGCGGTTTGCGCGCGTGTAACGGCTTGCCGCGGCTTTATTTCAACGGCGCTTTTTTCTAAAATTCCGTTTTTTATGCAAAATGCAGTCGCATCGCTCGCCCAGTCCGAAATCTGCATGTAATCGGCAAAGCTCATTAGCACGCTTTTTGCTTCAAAGCGGCTTATTTTGGTATTAATGCCGCACAGCGCCGCCGCCCGTGCAGCCATTACGGCGGCTTCCTCGCGGGTTATTGTGCCGTAGGGGTTAAATTCGGTTTTGGAAACGCCGTTTATTATTCCGTATCGGTATGCGGCGGCAACGGCATCGTAAAACCAGTCGGCTTGCGAAACATCGGCGAACGACACGCCGCTTTCGGTCGAAAGCCCCAGGGCTCTTACGATGAGCGCCGCAAATTCCGCTCGCGTTACATTGCCGTCGGGCGAAAATTTTGTTTTGCTTGTACCGTTTATAATGCCGCGGCAGGCAAGAGCCTCTATTTCCGCGCGGCTTTTGTGATTTTTTATATCCTCGAAGCTTTTTTCGACATATATTCGCCTTTGAGCCGTTATGTCGGCGTTTTTGCTCGGCAAACCGACATTATACGCGCAGTCGCTCATATCAAAAAGCGCGTTTTTGCCGTCGCGGTATCTTTGCACGGCGGCTAAGGCGTACAGCGCCTGCTCGGTCGCCATCAAATTACTTTCCGCCGTGTGGGCAAAGCCTTTTCCCTTGGCGTAGTAGCTCAAAAGATTTTCCAGCAGCGTGTTGCCGTTTTTGATAAATCGCTCGTCGTCGGGCGATATTCCAACCGTGCAGAGGGCAACCAGCACCTGCGCCGTGCTTTCGGAGGTTTGCTCGCCGTAGCTGTAAAAGCCGCCGTTTTCGGTCTGCATTCGGGCAAGCTTTTCAATTGCGCGGTCTGTTGCCTGAACCACATTCTCATTTTCGCGGTAGCGCGCCAGCGCCGTTAGTGCCATCGCCGTTATGT
>CAYWMF010000166.1:0-4465 GCA_964459175.1 uncultured Oscillospiraceae bacterium | reverse complement strand
ATGACGCTATATGCGAATATTTTTTATGCTGTTCGTCGCGGCGAAGCATAAGCAAAGCAAGAATCGACGGCAAAAGCATCAGCCACATTGCCCAATAAAGGTTGCGCGCCGACACCGTAAGCCACGGCGAAAAGGCGAAAAGCGCCACGCAGACGGCAGAAATCGCCGTGCCGAACTCCTTACAGCACCAAAAGGCAAAAATACCGCACATTACGGCACACAAAATGGCGTTGAGCATACGTGTATATCTGACGGTATCCTCGAGATTTGCCCCGGTTATGCGCTGGATCAGTGAAGCGTACAGACCCTGAATTCCGATTTGGCGAAAATACGGATCATATTTCAGCTCACCGTCGATTTCGGCATACTGGCCGATCAACGCATAGTCCGAAAACGGGTTTTGAGTTTCGATTGTGCGGGAAATTCGTCCGCGTATATGCAAATCCGAGTCATCCTGCCAATTCATGAACCATTCATAGTCAGCCACGTTCAACTGATTGCGATAAAAGCAAAGCGACAGCAAAACGACAGCTATTGCCAATATAATCCACGGCAAAAATTTATTCAAAGCTTTCATAATACTACCTTTAGACTTATTTTTCGTCTTTTTGTTCCGGATTATAGCCGCCGAAAAGATTTACAAACAATATTTTCAGCAGTCCCCCATTGCCCTTTACCGCGCTGATTTTGGTGGGGGTTTTGCCGTTTTTCGGATATGCGCGGGTTACCGGAACCTCGCAAGCCTTAAGCCCCAGGCGCGTTGCGCGAACCGACAGGTACGCCAAAAGCTCATACCCCGGAAATATCTCGCGAAGCGGCTGAACCTGCGGATGCTTCAAATATTTTGCCGAATAACAGCGGTAAGCGTTTGTGGTATCGGTGAAATGCCGACCTGCCGTAAGCGATATAATCGGCGCATGAATCAGCCGCACCGAGATATAGCGCACCGGCGGCGTATTTATCGCGCGGCCGCCCTTGATAAAGCGGCTGCCTTGCACCAAATCATAGCCCTCGTCCAGCTTTTCGACGAATTTATATACGTCCTCGATGCTGTCCTTATCGTTGCCGTCAATGGTTACAACGCCGTCATAGCCGCGGACATTCATGGCAAAATCAATGCCCATTCTGAGCTGAGCGCCCTGCTTACCCTCGCTTTTTTTGACAAGCAGTGTATTTACGCCCAGCTTTTTCATTATTTCGTCGTCGGTGGAGCCGTCGGAGGAATCGCCGTCGCAAATGATTATATCGCACAGCTTGTCCACGCCCGCTTTAAGCGCTCTTTCAAGCTCGCGCTTGATGCGCTCGCCCTCGTTGATTATCGGTATAAGCAAGCAGTATTTTGTTGTTTTGGGCGCATATTCGCGGCATTCGTAGCGCGGCACGCCGTCCTTTTTTTCGTATATCAACCGAACACTTCCTTTGCGTATTTCATGGTATTGATAAGCCCCTCGCGTGAAAGGCCTTTTTTCATTTCGACAGAAACCCAGCCGCCGTAATTACAGTCTTTCATTATTTCGCAAAGCTGAGTGTGAAGCGGGCGCCTTTCGATTTCGACAAGACCGGGCTCGCTTAAATGCACGTGAGATATAGCGCTGAAATCAAGGCTTGCGGGCTCCTCGGAATTATGAATCATGGTGCCCATGTCAAGATTGATTTTAAAGCCGTCGCTCGCCACGTCGCCGTACAGCTTCAGCGCCTGCTCGTCGTTGTTTATGAAATTCGTATTGTATATCGGCGGGTTTGCCTCTATGGCGATAACGGTGCTATGCGCGGCGGCATAGTCGCCCAAAGTTTTGAAAAATTCCACCGCCGTGGCATAGTCGCCCTCACTTTCGACAACGCGGTTGCGCGGACAGCCGAAAACAAGGTTTTTACAGCCCACAGTTTCGGCTAAATCCACCGCTTTTTTAGTATAATCCACCAAAAAAGCACGTTCCTCGGGCGAAGAAAAGATTTTTTGAGTTATTCCGAACCAAATTGACTGCATGGATACAATTTCCAAGCCGTAATTCTTCTTGAGCCATGCGGCAAAGCTTTTCGCCTCGTCGAGCCTGTCGTACGGTCTTTCGGGGATTATGCGTGTCGGCGCGATTTCCAAGCCGCTAAAACCCAAATCGCGCATTTGTTCGTATATAAATTCATCGTCCTTTGCTTCAAAGGCGATGTTTGAAATTGCAAGCTTCATAATTTAAATCCTTTTTTCGATATAGGCCTTGATATCGGACATAACAAAGTCCGCATCGAATATATAGCCGTTATTTCCGCCGAAAAATTCGGCGTATTCGGTTTTGTAATCGTATTCCGCCGGCGCCTTGGGCAGCAGGTTGTCAAATTCCGCGCCGCGCACACTGCGATAAATATCAGACGCGCTGACAGGTTCGGTGGAAATATTGACCAGCTTCAAATCATTTTTGAGCACAACGCCGATATGCTCCCACAGGTAGGCAAGGTTGTAAAACTGGAAGGTAGAGCGGCTGTCGGTGAAATTAAGCGCGGTAAAGCCCTTGGAATCGAAATATGCCCTCAAAAGCCTCTTTTCATCGTCGGTAAGCTGGCGACATTTATAAAAGCCGTTATCCTGAAGAGTATAAAATTTATCCAAAATATCACCCTTGAGCTCGCCGTACTTCTGCGCGTTCAGCATAGACGGCACAAGGTTTATCAGGTCGTAAATAAAGTTCTTTTTCAAGCCCTCTCCGTACAAGCCCGGCAGTCGTATAATATGGCATTCGGGGAACTCCTCACGGATAAGCTGCTCCAGCACATAGCGGTCGTAGCCGTAGGCGCCCAGCCCCTCGGTATCTATAGGGCTTTTTTCGCTGACGGTCACCGGGCGCTTATACACGTCCACCGTAGAAATATGCACCAGCCTTTTGGGAGCGATTTTCTTTATATTTTCGAATGCCGTGCGAATATTCGCCATATCCGCCTCGGGATCGTTGTTGGCAAGAAATTTTTCGGAGCGTACGCCGGCATAAACCAACAGATCCGGGCAAAGTCCGAAAGCCTCGGAAATATTTTTTGAATTGAACTTGCGGTCAAAGGTGTGCTTAAGGCAAAGGTTTGTTCCGACAAATCCGGTATATCCTACAATTGCGTCCATAGTTCAGCCTTTCATGAAAATTATTTAAGTATATTTTAACACATTTATTCATTATTGTCAATAGAAAACGCACCGCTTTATTTGTTACAAAAAAAATCGACGCCTCGCAAATGCCGCAATGCATGAAAGTAGAAAAAATCACGAATTGATGCTATAAATGCTTAAAAACGTCTTTACCTCCGAATCAATAACCTACAGCTACCCGGATAAGGTCTGCGACCAGATTGCCGATCGAATTTTGGACTGTCTGTTGGAGTAGGATCCGCATTTTCGAGTTGCCTGCGAGGTCAGTTGCACTACCGATTCGGTTCATATTTTCGGCAAGGGCACCACGACGACCGCTATAGACTACGTCGGAGCAAAAGCTACAGCTTGTGCGGGTTTTGCAAAATAGCTTTCCGTCACGTTCTATCGCCGGCAATTTTCTGCACGTGCATTTTATTTTTTTCCATGTTGTACCTCGTTTTAAATAAATTCTTTTATACCGGATGCAATTTTATACATTCGTTGCATTATCAAATATTCACTTAAATATTCAAGTTCCTTGAGTGTTATTTTGATTCCATCGTTGTTTACGCACGTTTCTCCTACGCAATCCACATATATTTTTATCCTTTGATGTATTCGGCATCGCTCATCATTTCGATATGGCGAGCCCAACGCTCATGACTTACTCCGAATTTTTCCGGGCTGATTTGTTGCATATCGAATTCCGGGCAATCCATAGCAGCTTCAAGTATCTTTAGAATTTTATATATAAATTTAAAATCATCTGGCATTCATATTGCTCCACAATTTCAAAAAAACGTTTAGGATATAAATATCCTTGTATCTCCGCGTCTTCATCATGTTCTTCTTCGTCGATGATTCTATGTTCGCCGTGTTCTTAACCTAAACATTCATATACTTCGTTGTGAATTAAAGAGAGTGGGGCATTTTTGCCGATGTATCTAACTTTCATCATCAAAATACCTCTTGACTTTCATTTTTACTCTACCGGTTTGCTTGCTTTCAAAACAATGTAATTCGGCGTATCTGACTTTGCCATCATCACAAATTATATATCCGTTTCCTCGCGTATGCTTCCATTTACTTTTTGCTGATTTGTAAATGGCTTATCGAAATTTCTTGTTATGGTCATGCGCTTATATTCGGGACTAAAGCCTGTGACCTCACATATCTTATCGTATTTCGCACGATAAGCCTTGATTTTGGATTTGCAATCCTTAACAATGACATACAGATTTACAGTCGCTCCATGTGGACGCGACTGCTTTCTGCGTCGAGGCCGCTGGTCTCAGTGTCATTTCAATCCACGCTCCCCGTGTGGGGAGCGACAAGAAAAAAGAGCGCACCCTACAC
>CAYWMF010000165.1:0-4478 GCA_964459175.1 uncultured Oscillospiraceae bacterium | reverse complement strand
GGTGAAAGCTTGCGGGAGTTATGCCCAGCGCCTTGGCGTCCTTGAAATATTCGGCGATATATTTTTCGGCAATATCCGCCACGGTGGTGTTTTCCTCGGCGGCGCGCTTTATCATTTTATCGTCGATATCGGTGAAGTTTTGCACAAAGGTAACCTTATTGCCGCGATATTCAAGATAGCGCCGCAAAAGGTCGAACAGCACAAAACAGCGCGCGTTGCCTATATGAAAATAGTTATATACCGTCGGTCCGCAGGCGTACATGCGCACGGTATTATCCTTGGGGTTGAGCTCCTCGAATTTATTGGTAAGTGAATTGTACAGTTGCATGGCTTATACCTCGTGTTAATTATTTTCTTCGTATTTTTTGAGTTTTTCTTCCAGCTGCTCCAACTTATGATTAAGCCGACACAGCTCCTGCGCAACAGGGTCGGCAATATGAACCTGGTCCATATCCTGGCGGCGATCCACACGCGCGCCTGCCCTCTTGACAATTCGCGCCGGCGCGCCGACAGCCGTGCAGTCGGGCGGAACCTCCGACAAAACAACCGAGCCTGCGGCTATTTTGGCATTATCGCCCACCTTGAACGGCCCCAAAACCTTGGCGCCGGCGCCCACCATGACATTATTGCCCAGCGTCGGGTGGCGCTTGCCGTGATCCTTGCCGGTACCGCCCAGCGTAACCCCCTGATAAATGGTGCAATTATCGCCGATTTCGGCGGTTTCGCCTATAACAACGCCCATGCCGTGGTCGATAAACAGCCCCTTGCCGATAGTGGCGCCGGGGTGAATTTCTATACCGGTTTTGTGGCGGGCACGCTGAGAAATCCAGCGTGCGATAAACGGCATATTATGCGTATAAAACCAGTGTGCAATGCGGTATTTGCGCACCGCATGAAGTCCTGAATACAGAAAATATATTTCGACCGCGCTCCGCGCCGCGGGGTCGCGCTCCTTGATAAGTTTAATATCGTAACGTAAATTGTCAAACATAACGCTCCTGCCCAAACTAAGAGTTCGGATTAATATATTGCCAATAAGTTTTAATATAATCAACACCCGACCATACCGTAAATATCGTCATAAGAGCCGTGCACAGCCAGCTCAGTATGTACAGATTGTATTCGGGTATAAAGGTATTTATCATGGCAGGCTCGAGTATTATTGCCAGCACCGCCACACACTGAAATGTGGTTTTCAATTTGCCCAGCCAGCTTGCGGCGATGACAACATTTTTTGCCCCGGACGCCACCAAGCGTATCGAGGTGACCGCCAGCTCGCGGAAAATTACCAGTGCGCTTATCCACACGAAAACAGGCCTTATATGAACATACATATCCGAGACGCAAATTGAAAGCAACGCCGCGAATATCATGAATTTATCGGCCAGCGGATCAAGAAATTTGCCGAAATTCGTCACCATGTTTCGGCTGCGCGCGATTTTGCCGTCCGCAAAATCCGTCAGTGCCGTTGCGAAAAACAGCACCGCGGCCACCACCCGCGCGACAAGCTCGCCGCCGATGGGATAAAGCACGAAAATCATAAACAGCGGCACCATTATTATGCGCAAAATTGTGAGTTTATTAGGTAAATTAAGCTTCATTTTTATTCCTCCGCCACGCTTCCCACAAGGTCGTATTCCATAACCTCTTCGATTTTGACTTTCACAAACTCGCCCGGCTCAACCTTGCGCGGCGCGGTGAAAAACACCTTGGTATCGACATCCGGCGCGTCGGCCTCGCTTCGACCGCAATAGCATTCAGCCACCGGGTCAAACTGCTCGCAAAGCACCTCGACGGTTGTGCCGATTTTGGACTGCTGGATTTCGGAATTGATTTGATATTGAATTTCGCTGACGGCGTCCTGTCTTTCCTGCTTTTTGGCTTTGGAAACTTGGTTTTTCATAGAATATGCGGCGGTTCCCTCCTCACGGGAATATGCAAAAACGCCCAAACGCTCAAAGCGTGCTTCCTTTATATATTGCGCCAACCGCTCGAATTGTGTTCCGTTTTCGCCCGGAAAGCCCACTATAACGGTGGTTCTGATGGTGATGCCGGGAATTTTGCCGCGCAGCTTTTCGACCGCCGCCTTTATCGTTTCACTGTCGCCGTGGCGGTTCATTTCGCTTAAAATTTTATCGTCTATATGCTGAATGGGCAGGTCGATATACTTGGCGATACAGTCGTATTTCGCCATAACCTCCACCAGCTCGTCGGTAATTTTATCGGGATAGCAATAAAGCAGTCGTATCCACTTGAAGCTGAATTCGCTTGAGGTACACAGCCTTTCCAAAAGCTCGGCCAAGGCGTATTTTCCGTATAAATCAAGGCCGTATCGGGTGGTATCCTGCGCCACGATACAAATTTCTTTGGCGCCCAGCTCGTACAGCGTTTTGGCCTCGGCGATTATATCCTCCATCGGCCGACTGCGAAAGCCGCCGCGTATATCCGGAATTGCGCAATAGGAACAGCGATTGTCACAGCCCTCGGCAATTTTGAGGTATGCGGTATAGTCCGGCGTGGTAACCACGCGGTCGCCGCCCAGCCTTTGACATTCCGGCGCGGAAACCGAAACGTATTTTTTGTCATGCTTTTCGTATGCCGCGCGCACCGCATCGCATATTTTGTCAAGATCGCCCACGCCGACCACGGCGTCAACCTCCGGCAAATCCTTTAAAATATCCTGCGAATATCTCTGCGCAAAACAGCCCGTGACGACAATGCCCTTGAGCTCGCGGTTTTTCTTGAGCCAGGCGACATCGAGAATATTCTCGATAGCCTCCTCCTTGGCTTCCTGAATAAAGGCGCAGGTGTTGATAACCACAACATCGGCCTGAATATCCTCCTCGACAAACTCAAAGCCCTCGTCCATAAGCTTTGCCAGCATTACCTCGGTGTCAATCTGATTTTTGGGACATCCCAACGATACAAACGCTACTTTTATTGCCATAATAACCCCTCAATGCTATTCGAATATCTCGCGGTAGGCTTCGCTTATCATAGCCGCGCCGTAACCGCGGGAATAAAAATATCTGTATATACTGCCGTAATCGGTTTTGCCTCTCCTCTTGCGCATCTGCTCGCGCAAAAGCGCCTCGAAATCGGTCTTATCCCTTTCCAGCGTGTAGTCAATCATTTTTTGCGTAAAACCCTTTTTTGAAAGCTCAAAGCGTATTCTGACAGGACCGTAGCCTTTTTTGGCATACAGCTCGGTACAGCGGCGGCAATAGTCCTTTTCGTCGATATAGCCCGCCTTTTTCAAGCTGAGCACCGTTTCACGCGCAATATCCTCCGCAAAGCCCGCATCGGTCAGCACACGCATGAGTGCCTTGGCGGTCTTGGCGGAATAGGACAGCGTTTTGAGCGCCTTGTCGCGCGCCGCCGCCCTCGCCTCCAAAAGCTCCGTTACCTCCAAAAGCTCGCCCTCAAGCTCGACGCCCGGCGCATAAAGGCTTTTTCGCGCCGCATAGTCCTCGAACGACAGCGAAAATTCGCGCTCCGCGTCGGTTACAAGCACCATTTTGTCACGTCGGCTGTCGTATTCGAGAGCGGTTATTTTCACTCGTCGCCCTCGCCGAAGTCAAGCGAATCAAGCTCGGCGTCGTCGGAATCCTCGGCTTCCTCCTTGGTGTTGAACGAAAGACTTTCGGAAACCTTTTCCGCGTTCTGCATGATTTTAGCCGCGATTTCCTCGCGTATATCGGGATTTTCGCTGAGGAAGCGGCAGGCGTTTTCCTTGCCCTGGCCTATGCGGTTGCCGTCATACGAGAACCATGAACCGCTCTTGTCGATAATATCAAGGCTTACGCCGATATCCACAATTTCGCCCTCGCGGGAAATGCCCTTGCCGTAAAGAATATCGAATTCCGCGACCTTAAACGGCGGCGCAACCTTGTTCTTTACAACCTTACACTTGATATGGTTGCCCACAACATTGGATTTTTCCTTAATCTGCTGTCCGCGGCGCACATCAATACGCACCGAGGAATAGAATTTCAGCGCCAAACCGCCGGTGGTGGTTTCGGGATTGCCGTATATAACGCCGATTTTTTGGCGAAGCTGGTTAATGAAAATTACAACACACTGCGACTGATTTATAACACCCGACAGCTTTCTGAGCGCCTGCGACATAAGACGTGCCTGAACACCCACGGAGGAAGCGCCCATATCACCCTCGATTTCGGAGCGCGGAGTCAGCGCCGCAACCGAGTCAACAACAATTACGTCCAGCGCGCTCGAACGCACCAGAGCGTCCAAAATATCCAGCGCCTGCTCGCCGTCGTCCGGCTGAGAAACCAGCAAATTATCAACATCTACGCCCAATGCGCGTGCATAAACCGGGTCCAGCGCATGCTCCGCGTCGATAAACGCCGCCTCGCCGCCCTTTTTCTGCACCTCGGCAACCACGTGAAGCGCCACGGTGGTTTTACCGGAGGATTCGGGGCCGTATATTTCCACGATTCTTCCGCGCGGAACGCCGC
>CAYWMF010000164.1:0-4482 GCA_964459175.1 uncultured Oscillospiraceae bacterium | reverse complement strand
GATCAAAATGCGCATCAAAAACGAAAGCACCGCGACGGTATTCGAATTTCACTTTGCGTCGGACGGAACCGACGGCTCGATAACCGCATCCTCCTGCACGCATTTTCCGATTTCCGCCAACGACAGCGAATATAAGGAATACATTTTCAACATCAAGGATTACAACCTTGAATCGCAAAATGTAAACGAGGACGTTTCGCTTACCGAATCGGCATGGAAAGGCGCCGTTTCCCAGCTCCGCTTCGACTTTATGTGGTGCGCCGAGCCATCGGGCCAGGTACCCACCGACTCCAAAATGTACGTTGACTACATTGCATTCTTCCCGACCGAGGAAGCCGCAAAGGCTTATGAACACACAGAAACAGTTTCCGGTACAGATTTACCGCAGCTGACGGAGGAGCTTATGAAAGTAGACTATTCCGATTGCGTAACCTTCGTATTCAACAACGAAGATGCCATTGGCAAATGGGATACCGCAGGCGTCGAAATCGACCTTACACTGGGCTTTTTGCGCTTCAAGCCCACCGACGGCGACCCGCGCATTTCTTACAATTTCAACGAGGACGAGCAGTTTGACACCGCCGAGGTAAAATATTTTGCAACCTGCTACAAGGCCGAAAGTACCGTTCCGACATCGGTTTACTTTGTAAGCACGGACAAGCACCCCAGCTATTCCGACGCTGGCCACAAGTCTTTCCGCCTGACTATGGGCGAATGGACCACCAAAATCGTCGATCTCAGTGAAAACCCCTACTGGGAGGGCAAAGTAAAAGCTTTCAGATGGGATATTATCAACGGCGAAGACCTTAACGCCGACATTTTTGTCGAAAGAATCGGTTTCTTTAAGACGATGGAGCAAGCCGAGGCATTCCTCGCCGCCTCCAACACCAAGGCCGATTACACCAAGCCCTCTGTATTCAACCGCGATATGCAAACCATAAAAATCCCCGCAAACACGCTTTACGAGGGCTACAATATCAACGACTTTATACTTCAAAGCACCAAGCCGGACGACAAAAGCAACGTGGTAGTTAAATACACCGATAAAAACGGCGCGGAGTCGATAGTTGCCCTGTGCCACACCAATACCATCGGCTACACGACCTTCGTTGCCGGCAAGCCCGGAACCTATACCCTTGCAAACAATCACAAGGATTACACCGACATTGCCGACCACTGGGGCGAAAGCTACATTAATTTCGTTTCCGACCGTTCGCTGTTCGGCGGTACCTCTCCCACCGAATTTTCGCCCGAAATGCCCATGACTCGTGGCATGTTCATCACCGTTCTGGGCAGAATGCACGGTCTTGACACCACCGCCTACGACGGCAACACCGGCTACGGCGATGTAAACCCCGCAGAATACTACGCTCCCTACATTCAGTGGGCAAAGACCGAAAGCATTATGGCAGGTGTCAGCGACACTGAATTTGCCCCCGAAAACCCCATCACCCGCGCGGATATGGCGGTTGTCATTAAGAATTACATCGACAAGAGCGGCTTTACCTTCGAGCAGGGCGACTCCGGCGAAGAATTTACCGATATAGCCGAGCTCGACACGGCAACAATCGAAGCCATCAACATTGTAAAGAGCGTCGGCATCATCAACGGCAAGGGCGACGGCAAGTTCGACCCCGCCGGCATCTCCACCAGAGCCGAGGTTGCGACCGTTATGGAGCGTGTTATCAAATCTATACTCGGAATTCCGCTCAAATATAATTCCACCTTTAAGAGCGACCGCATCATGCTGGGCGGCTGGTCTCACTTTGTCGGCGAAATCACCGAAGAGGACATAAAAACCTTTGCCGATGCAGGCCTTGACTTCATGGTTTCCACCGGTGAATACGACAGCTATTCCCGCCGTCAGAAAATGCTGAATTACTGCGACAAATACGGCATTCAGACAACCTTCCACAACTACCCCAATACCTACTTTGAAAACAGCGAGGATATCCCGAGCGACGACGGTGAATTTTACGATCATCCCTCGTTCTACGGTCACCACATCATTGACGAGCCCGGCAGTGACAGCTTCCCCGAGCTTGGAAAAATCGCCGAGCAGTACACCACCGCATACCCCGGCAAGGTTCCGTTCTACAACCTGCTGCCCATGTACGCGAATGCGGCTCAGCTCAAGTACGGTGCGGGCGCCGCGGCTATCGAATATTACGATTCCGACCCCGATCTGTACAGAAAACACCTTGAAGAATACGTCAAAAACATCGACACCCACTACATCTGCGTAGATATTTACCCCCTGCGCGACAGCAAGACAATTTACGGCGACTACTGCAAGAACCTCGACGTTTTCGGCTCCGTTTGCCGTGAAAACAACCGCGATTTCTGGCTGTACATCCAGGGCCTGGGCTTGAGCGGTCTCCAACCGCCGCCGACCGAGCAGATGATCAGATGGCAAATGTATGCCGGTCTGTCCTTTGGCGTTAAGACCTTCATTTACTTCACCTATGGCAGCTACAACGAATCAGGCTACTCCAACTGGACCTACTCCATGATCAAAAACGACGGCACACCTACTCCCACCTACTACGCCGCTCAGATCGTTAACAATGAAATCCGCGCAATTTCCGATATTTACGTAAAATATCAGAACGTCGGCGCATTCAATGTTAACTGCACCTCCGCAACGGCTTACCTGAATTTCGATAATCAGTACAAGGATTACACCGCAATTTCCGATGTCACCTCCGACAGTCCGCTGCTCGTCGGTTGCTTCGACGAAAAAGAAGGTAGCTCGCACGCCTTCACGCTGGTCAACATGGAAAATGTTAACAACGAAAAGGCCGCAAAAGCAACCTTCAAAGCACCCGGTGCCACCACCGTTACGGCATATCCGTTCGGCGTTGCCAAGGTTCTGACACCCGATGCAAACGGCGTTTACACCGTTTCACTCGACTGCGGCCAAGGCATATTCGTAACCGTAGAATAATTTCAAACTAAAAAAGCACTTGCAATCGCAAGTGCTTTTTTTGTCGAAACAACAATTTTTATTTGAATATGTAGCAAAAATAAGAGGCTTTGCCGTTAAAGCATTTCGGGCAACAGTACGCCGAAGAATTTACTTTATCCAGCTTTCGTCGCTCGGATTATCACGGAACGCCTTAATGCGCGCGATGTCCTCATTTTTTATGTAGCCGATTTCGGCGGCAACCTCCAAAAGCGCGTCAAGATTGCACAGCGAAACATTCTTGACGTTGGCATCTTCAAGGCGAACAAGGCCTTTTTTCATGCCGTAGGTGAAAATGCTGACAACGCCCAGCACGTCGGCGCCCGCCTCGCGCAGAACATCGACACATTCGATGACACTGCCACCGGTGGAAATAAGATCCTCGACAACGACAACCTTTTGTCCTTTTTCGAGCTTGCCCTCGATTTGATTTGCGCGGCCGTGATCCTTCGCGCCGGAGCGGACATAGCCCATCGGCAGACCCAAAATTTCGGCGCACAGCGCGGCGTGAGCAATGCCGGCGGTGGCGGTGCCCATGAGCATCTGAGCATCGGGGTAATTTTCCTTTATCAGCTGAGAAAGTCCCTTTTCGACGTCGCGGCGAACCTCGACACTGCTGAGCGTGAGGCGGTTATCACAATAAATCGGGCTTTTGATGCCGCTGGCCCAGGTAAAGGGCTGTTCGGGGCGCAGAAAAACCGCGCCGATGGACAATAAATCTTTAGCAATAATATTTTTCATTTCTTTTTCCTCCGTATCAAATTAACCTATAACAAATTCTTTAACGCATCTTTCGTAAGCCGCGACAGGGTCATCGGCGGCGGTGATGGGACGTCCCACAACAATGAAATCGGTGCCGATTTCACGCGCCTTGGCAGGGGTAGTAACGCGCTTTTGGTCGCCGACATCGCCATCGGCAAAGCGGATACCGGGAGTTACGGTCAAAAATTCACTGCCGCAGTGCTGTTTTACTATGCCGGCCTCCAGCGGAGAACAGACAACGCCGTCCAGTCCCGCACGCTTGGCATTTTCTGCGTAAGAGGCGACAACATCGTTGATATTGCGGTCAATCAGCAGCTCACCGGTCATCATTTCCTGTGAAGTGGAAGTAAGCTGAGTAACAGCGATAAGCAGTGGGCGACTGCCGTCGGGTCTGGTAAGTCCCTCCAATGCAGCGCTCATCATAGCCGAAGTTCCGGCGGCGTGAAGATTTACAATATCGACATCCATCGCGGAAAGCACCGCCATGGCTTTTTTAACGGTGGTGGGAATATCGTGCAGCTTGAGGTCGAGAAAAATCTTGTGTCCGCGGTTTTTTATCTGCTCCACAAGGCTTCGTCCCTCTGCGTAAAAAAGCTCCATGCCGATTTTGACAAATGGCTTTTTGCCCTCGAATTTTTCAAGGAACGCCATCGTTTTCGCACGGCTGTCAAAGTCACACGCGATAATTACATCTTTCATTATTATATATCCTTTCGTTTTTGAATTGCTTCGTTTTTCTCAGCGCTTCAGATCGC